>JAYUAH010000224.1:0-5223 GCA_043741415.1 Betaproteobacteria bacterium | reverse complement strand
TCAACCTGATGATGAAAGTCGTCGGTGATCATGCACCCAAGAAAGGGCAGCCGCCGAAGCACCCGATGATGCATCGCACGCGCAGTCTGGATTACGCCATCATCATGTCGGGCGAAATCGATATGATGATGGATGACAAAATCGTGCACCTGAAAGCCGGCGACGTGGTGGTGCAGCAGGCCACCAATCACGCGTGGATTAATCGCGGCACAGAAGTTTGCCGCATTGCGTTTATCCTGATGGATGGCAAGGAGCCGTAAGCCGCTCCGTTGAAAGCCTGACGCGTTACTAACGTGTGAACGCCGGCTGGCGCGCCATCCATTCCGTGGCTGATTCCTGCTTGATGGTGCTGCTGCAGCCGGCCAATGACGTGGCCACCAGTAGCGCGGCAACGATCCTGCTGATGAATTTTTTCATGGGTGTCTCCCGTGCAATGCGGTGATGCTCACTATCGATCACCATCAAACTATATTACACCAGCCGGCGCTTGTGGGAGGTCGGTGTCGTTTGAAAGTGCTATCGCATGATATATCGTAAGTATTTGTTTTTATTGAATTATTCTGCCTTGATGTGAGCGGCTTGAATCACCTTGTCGTAACGCGCCATTTCGCGCCGCAGGTATGCAGCCATTTCCGCCGGCGAGTTGCCCACCAGATCAGCGCCTTCGCTGGTCATGAAATCGCGTACCTCGGGCGCGCGCAGTGCGTTGACGGTCTCGCTATGCAGTTTGTTGATCACCGCCGCGGGCGTGCCGGCCGGCGCGAACATCGCATACCAGTTCGCCGATTCATAGCCGGGATAAATCGAATCCAGCGTCGGTAAATCCGGCGACACCGCGGTGCGTTTTTTTGAAGTCACCGCCAGCGCGCGCACTTTGCCGGAGCGTACATGCGGCAGCGCGGTGACTGCGCCGCTGAATGAGAAGTCAGTCTCGCCGCCCATCAACGCCGCAATCGACGGTGCGCCGCTGCGATACGGAATGTGCGTCACGCTAATGCCCGCGGCGTGCTTCAACATTTCAATCGCAAGGTGATTGGCGGAACCGCTGCCGCCGGATCCTGCATTGAGTTTGCCGGGATTCTTTTTCGCCAGCGCCACCAGGTCGGGCACGCTGCGCGCCGGCACGCTCGGATGCACCATCAGGTACTGCGGCGCTGACGCTACCTGGCTGATGGCGGCGAAATCTTTCTCCATATTGAACGGCGCTTTCTTGAGCAGCAAGGTGCTCACTGCAATTTGCGCCGTACCAAACAGCAGGGTGTAGCCGTCGGCCGGCGCACGCGCCACCAGCGCCGCGCCGATCACACCCGAACCGCCGGGACGATTGTCGATCACGAACGCCTGTCCCATGCTGTCGTTAAAGCGCTTGGCGATGAGCCGCGCTTGCGTATCGCTGCCGCCGCCCGGCGCGGTGGGCACCACCATGCGCGTCGCTCTCACCGGATAATTTTGCGCGTGTGCTGTGATGGCGGCGCACTGCAAAATGCATAGCGCGGCGATGGTGTATCGTAAGCGCCTGATGCCTAACCTGTGATGTGCCGTCATGCCGAGTGCCTTGCGTAATGATAGTCATGGTGGTGTCTGCGTGAGCGATGGATTGTAGAGCCTATCGATACCGTGGAACAGTTGCCGCAGCGACGCTGGCGATGATCAGCGGCGTGTGCGTGGCGCAGGGTTTTCCGCTGAAGGCCGTGCGCGTTATTTCGCCGTATCCACCGGGCGGCACCAATGACGTGATTGCGCGCCTGATCGCGCAGCGCATGTCGCCAGCGTTCGGCCAGCCGTGGATCGTGGATAACCGGCCGGGACGCGGCGGCAATATCGGCACCGAACTGGTGGCGAAGTCGCCGGCCGATGGCTACACGCTGGTGCACGGCGGCATGGGCAGTCTCACCTTGGCGCCGTTTCTGTCGAAGTTGCCGTACGACGCGTTGCGCGATTTCGCGCCGATCACCTTGACCGCACGCGCGCCGAATGTGATTGCGGTGCACCCCGCATTGCCGGTGACGTCGGTGGCGGCGTTGATCGCGCTCGCGCGCACGCGGCCGGGGCAACTCGACTACGCCACCAGCGGTGTCGGCAGCACGCCGCATCTGACGGCGGCGTTGTTGCAGTCCATCGCCAAAATACGCATGACGCATATTCCCTACAAAGGCAGCACGCCCGCCACCGTGGATTTGGTGGCCGGCCAAATCCCCATTCTGTTTGCACCCATTTCGGCGTTGCTGCCGCAGATTGAATCCGGCAAGGTGCGTGCCATCGGCGTGAGCAGCCTACAGCGCTCGGCACTGCTGCCCGCGGTAGCCACCATCAGCGAGTCCGACGTGCCGGGCTTCGAGATGAATCCGTGGTTTGCGCTGCTGGCGCCGGCGGGCACGCCGCGCGACGTGATCGCGCGCCTGAATACGGAAGTGACGCGCTACCTGCGCACGCCGGAAGCCGCGAAGCAATTTGCAACACAGGGCGCTGATGCGGCGTTCAGCAGCGCGGACGAGTTGTTTGCACTCATGCAAGCGGATACATCAAAGTGGCGCCAGGTGATACGCGACAACGCCATACAGGGCGAGTAATGAGGCTCGCCCAACCTGCACGCTTTGCAGTATGCTGCGCCCCATCGTTTATGGAAACCGATTAATACCAATTCCATTTCATCAGATCAATAATTATTCGTCGTTTTCCCAATGAAAATTGTCAGATCATTAATGAACTATTGAAATAGAAATGGAATAACAGGGAGAGTCGCGTGGCAAGACTGCAAGACAAAGTAGCGTTTCTTACCGGCGCAGGCGCGGGCATTGCCAAAGCGACCGCGAAAG
The DNA here is from genome assembly GCA_043741415.1 of Betaproteobacteria bacterium. Lineage (GTDB taxonomy): Bacteria > Pseudomonadota > Gammaproteobacteria > Burkholderiales > SG8-41 > UBA5216. Next base: position 2,407 of record JAYUAH010000224.1, on the reverse strand, counting down.
CCTATGTGGCCGAGGGCGCCAAAGTAGCAATCATCGAATTGAATCGCGAGGTGGGTGAGGCCGCCGAACGTGAAATTCGTGCGGCCGGTGGCGATGCGTTGTTCATCGAAACCGATGTCACGCAAGACGACAGCATGAAGCGCGCAATGGATGCGACTATCGCCCACTTCGGCCGGCTCGATATCATTTTCAATTGCGCGGGCGGCTCCTTGCAGGAAGACGTGCCGGTGCACGAGATGGATTTGAAGGTGTGGCATCACACCGTCAATCTCAATTTGCTGCATCCGTTTTTGAGCTGCCGCCACGGCATACCGCACATGATCAAGGCGGGTGGCGGTACTATTATCAACGTCACTTCGCACATGGGGCTGATCGGCACGTTAAAGCCCGCGTACGCCGCAACCAAGGGCGGCATTATTTCGTTTACCAAGACGCTGGCGGCGCAATACGTGCAGTACGGCATACGCGCCAACGCCATTGCGCCAGGTTCGATACGCACCGAGCGCCAGATCAAGCGCTATGAAAATCCGCAGTGGCAGGGCATGGAAAAGCCCAACGCCGCCGCGCGTGAACGCGCGATACTGCACAAGAATTATCCGTTTTCAGTGGGCAACCCGGAAGACATTGCGTCGATAGCGGTGTTTCTGGCCTCCAACGATTCGCGCATGCTGACGGGTACCACTATTGCCGCCGATGGCGGGCGTTCGAGTTATCTTAAAGTCATGAGTGATGAAGATTGATTTTTCGCAGGCGCTGGTGAAGCTTGCAATCACGCTGAGTGCCGCAGCAGCCGCTGCGCAAAGCTTCCCCACCAAACCCATACGCATGGTGATCACCTATCCGCCGGGCGGCAACGCTGATCTCGTCGGGCGCGCGGTGGCGGGCAAGTTGGCGGAGTTGATCGGGCAGCCAGTGGTGGTGGATAACCGCGGCGGCGCGGGCGGCGTGCTGGGCACGATGATCACGGCGCAATCGGCACCCGATGGCTACACCATTATGCTCGGCACTTCGGCGGGCATGGTGGTGACCCCGCTGTTGTCGAGCAAGCTGCCGTACGATGCGCTGAACGATTTTGTGCCGGTAAGCCGCGGATGATTCTGCCGCAGTTGTTGGTGAGCAATCCGCAGTTGCCGGTAAAGTCGGTCAAGGAATTGATCGCGCTGGCAAAAGCAAAACCCGGTTGGCTCAACGCAGGCGCCAGTGGTGTGGTACGCTCAATCATCTGGGAACGGAGTTGTTGAAGGCGTTGGCCAACGTGAATATTGTGCACGTGCCGTACAAAAGCGGCGCGCAGGCGATTACCGATGTGATCGGCGGCCAGATACACATGGCATTTAGCAGCGTGCCGGCGGTGTTGCCGCATGTGAAGGCGGGGCGTCTCAATGCGCTGGGCGTGGGCAGCGCCAAGCGCACGGCTGCGCGCCGAACGTGCCGACCATTGCCGAGAGTGGCGTGCCGGGCTACGAATACACCGCTTGGAACGGCATATTCGCACCGACGAAAACGCCGCAGGCCATCGTGATGCGCTTGAACAGTGAGATCGTGAAGGGACTGGCTGCACCTGAAATCAATCAACGCTTTGTCGCCAACGGCGGCGATCCGGCGCCGAGCACGCCCGATGAATTGCGCCGTTATATGATTGAGGAATCCGCGCGCTGGGCGAAGACGATTAAGTTGGCGGGAATCAAGATCGAGTAGTGGAATTCCAAAAGGATGCCTGGCCCAAGGGGCATAGGTATCTACACATCATTTGGTGACCGACGCCTTTTGGGGAAGACGAAGTTTGCATACGCTTTGAGTTGGTCAACATCATAATGTTCAAGCAGAGTCAGCATCGAGAGCAACCTCCACAAGCCATTGAACAGAGCCGGGGCGGTGACCGGTCGTCGTCGCTGGGTCTGTCGCCCGCTCAGCCGTACCAGGAAGTGCTGAATCTCAATGGCCTGCTGGCTGGTGGCCACCGCCAACTGCCACATCAGCACACAGGCGCAACGGGCTACCACCAAGCGCTTGGCGATGGCCAGCGCGTCGTCCTGCAACCAATCTTCGACCTGCTGCCCTGCGGACTTGAGCAGCTTGAACATCGATTCGATCTGCCCGCGATAGTAATACCAGCGCGCAAGGGTGGCCGCACCCACCGCGTCGGACGCATTGGTGAGCAGCATCCACTGCGCGAGCAGGCGGCCCCGATCATCGTGAATTCGGCTGACCACCAGACGCAGCGCCAACGGCTTGCCGCTCACGTCGTTGACCAACACGGCGCTTTGCAACTCATAACCCACATCGGTCTTGTGAGTCATTTTGCGCCGTGTTGGCGCGCGCTGAAAATTGACCAGAAAAAGGTAGTTGTGCGCGTTGAAAATTGACCAGGTAATCCGAGTACGCTGCCTGCTATTTGAGCAGGGGC
>JAYUAH010000223.1:0-2159 GCA_043741415.1 Betaproteobacteria bacterium | reverse complement strand
GCACGCGCGCGGCTTCGTTTTCCATGCGCTTGATCAGTTCGGGTTCGAAGCTGCCCACCATCGCCAACGTGGTCATGTTGCCGGCGGTGGTTTGCGTTGCCGGTTGTTCGTGCGCAAGCGCCGTCTTGGATTGACCGCGCCAGGCGTCAGGATTGTGCGCGCCGATGCCGAGTCGCGCGAGCAATTCGCCGGTGCTTTGCGGGCGTTCGTTTTCATCGGGCTTCAACGCCCAATCGATCGCGCTCAGGAATTGCGGCGTATACAAGCCGGATGCGCCGTGCACGCTGGCGGGTGTCATGATGTCATCGCGCACGCGGGCTGCGGCTTCCACCGGCTTGGCGCCGGTGACCATCCAGTACATGACGCCGCCCAGTGCGTAGAGATCGCTCCACGGGCCTTGCTTGCCGTGTGCATGGTACTGCTCCAGCGGTGCGTAGCCGGGCGACACCATGGCGGTGAGGCCGCGGTCGGTCCTGACGGAACGCGCGGAGCCGAAATCGATCAGCACCGGGCTGCCGTCGGCGCGTATGAAAATATTTGCCGGTTTGATATCGCGATGCAGATAGCCCGCGGTGTGCATGACGCTCAAGCCGTTAAGCAGCGCGCCGACGATATCGAGCATATCCTGCTGTCGCAGCGGGCGGCGCTGGCTGATCCATTGATGCAGCGGCTCGCCTTCGACAAACTCCATCACCATGTAACCGGTGTGGTTGCCTTCGAAAAACCGCATCACGCGAACAATATTCGGATGCCGAAATGAGGCAAGGGTGCGCGCTTCATCCAGAAAGCGCCGCAGGCCCCACATGAACGAATCGGTATCGGCGTCGGTGCGCGCGCTAATGGAATAATCGGGGGCGCGTGCAGCGAAATCCACCGGCAGGTATTCTTTGAGCGCGACCTTGAGATTGAGATTGCAATCCGTGGCGAGATAGGTCACACCAAAACCGCCGGCGCCGAGCACCGACTCCACGCGGTATTCGTTGAGCACATGCCCGGCGGGTAGCGTGTTGCTGGCGGTGTTCATGGACGAGGCGATTCGCCGCTAGCCCTTGTCGATCATATCGATCGCCTTGGCCAGACTGCGGCGCATGCGGTTGAACGATTTGCCGAGCACTGACACTTCGTCTTTGCCGGTTTCCGGGAATTCGGCGATGTCCCCATCGTCCACATTACCGGTGCTGATCTTATCGGCGGCAGCCGACATGCGTCTGATCGGCCGTACAATCATCAGGCTCATCATCACGTTGAGTATGATGAACAGCGCCAGAAATACCGCCGACAGCGAAATCATGAAGGTATAAAACGCACGGTTGGCGTTGCGTAGCGGCAGCGCCATCGGCACCACCTGTGCGCCGATGACTTCCATGTGCTTCCAGCCGAAGCCGTTATTCGGGCCGTAGATTTTTACCATAGCCGCTGGCGCTTCTGCCGCGGTGGTGTGGCAGGCCAGGCAGGCTTTGTCCTTGATCTGAAACGGACGTGCCAGATACAGCGACTGGCCGGTGGGTGTATCGCGGATGCCGCTGATCTCGCTGCGCTCGGGGTCGCCGCGAAAGGCGTTGACGATATCGGATTCCCACTCCACCGCCTTGTTACGCGGATTGGTGGGATTGAGTGTTGCTTCTTTGTACGAGTAATCCGCATACTTTTTGCGCAGCGCCGTCATGATTTCGGTGGCCGAGTAGGCGGGCACGCTTTGCGGATGAAACACCTCGTTGTCGTACGGAATCAGCGGACGAATCTGTGTGTTGGTGTAGCTGCGCATTGACAGCGCGGCTTCCAGCATGACACCGGCATTGCGCAGCACTTCGTCGCGCGCGTTGCGATGCAGCAGCTCGTAGGAGATAAACCCGGTGATGCCGAGGCCAACCGCAAACACCAGCAGCAACATCAAATTGAACTTGAGACGCAGACCCATCGTACCTCCACAATGTTGCGAGGGCGACCCTCGCGCTTTGTTAACTTTGTGTGAAGAGTATACGGGTGCGGAATGAAATTTTCAATTAAATCAATTTGTTATGTATTATGAGTGTGACATTGTTCACGCTGCTGCGGCATGGATCGCGTGCGGGCGACGTTGCAGACCTGCTGCGCCGTGGCGCAGCGCACGGGGCACTACGTTTTGCTCACCGGCAGTCCGGCGCTGCTCCACGCTTCGA
>JAYUAH010000222.1:0-2162 GCA_043741415.1 Betaproteobacteria bacterium | reverse complement strand
CCGCACCATCACAATCGTGGTCGGCCTATCCCGGCCAGCACATCAAACACTCATGCCGCGCCGCGTCGTTCTCGAGTTCGCCTCCGAACCACAGGAAGCCATCGTGTGCGCGGCGCTGTCGGCACACGGTGTCGAAGTCAGCGCCCTGCCACCCAGCGCACATCTCGAAACGGCGATCAAGCAGGCCATGAGCGAGGCACAGTCGCCGCTGTTGCTGATCGACCTTGCCGCGCTGGCGCAGCTTTCGACCAGTGCCGAAGATTTCTGCGCGTGGAAAAAAAGCCATTGCGCAGCCGCCGATCTCATACTCTATTGCGGCGGACTGCACGCCGTGCACCCGCAGGCGCGCGCGTGGGCGCAACGCCTCGGCGCGCACGATCTGTTACCGGGCTGCGATATTGCGCACTGGCGTGATTCGCTGTTGCCGAGTGTGCGTACGATTCTTTCGGTAGCAGAAACCAGCGCGGACGAAACCGCGATCCAGCGCGCGCTGCAAGCGCTGCCCGCCGTACTCGACGACACCACGCGCGTCGCGCAGGCGTGGCGCGAGCTTGATGTCGTGCGCAGATTCGGTTTTGACGCCGGCGATCTCGCCAACGCGCTGCGCGACAAGCATGGCGTTGCTATCCGTGCGCGCCGCTACCGCGCCAAAATCTACGGCGAATGCTTCGTCGGCACCGACGCCGTGGGCTGGATCGCGCAAACCGCCGTCGTCTCACGCGCCGACGCCGTACGCATCGGCCACGCGCTGCTGGAATTGGGGCATCTCTATCACGTGGTGCGTGAGCAGCCGTTTGAGGACGGGAATTTTTTCTACCGCGTGAGCGCTAACACGCCGCGACTCCACGCCCTCGATTTATGCAACGTGACGGCGCGCCTGCGCGACAGCGGCGTGCGCATTCGCGATCGCAAGTTCCATGGCGTCACCTACCCCGCGTGTTTTGTCGGCGCCGACGCCGTGGCGTGGCTGCGCGCCTCATATCAACTGAGCGTGAATGAAGCAATGACGCTGGGGCAGTGGCTGATTGATCTATTCATCGTGCATCACGTGGTCGACAGCCAGCCGTTTCGCGATGGCAAATTCTTTTACCGTTTTTATCAGGACGAAGATTGAGTGGTCACAGCGCTGCGCGCACTTTTTTAATCACACTTGCCCAATCGCCCAACGCCGCGATTGATGAGCGCATCCTCATAGTCGGGCTTAATGTGTAATGCGCGATCGCAAGTCTGCAGCGACTCGTGAAAGCGGTTGAGATTGCCGAGTACGCACGCGCGTATGTTCAGCGTCAGCGTGTCGTCTGACTGTAGCTCGAGCGCACGGTCAATGCTGGACAGAGCCACGGCGTAATCACTGCGTGGAAATGCCGCTAGCGCCTGCTGCACCAGTTGTGCGTGCGGTGAGGACGTTGGTGCGCGTGCCCCCCTGGCGGAAGTGTTTTGTAGCGGCGCTTGCAGTGCGGATTTCTTATTCAATTTCTATTTCAATAGCTCATCAATGCGCTGACAATTTTCATTGGGGAAACGACTAATAATTATTGATCTGATGGAATGGAATTGGTATTAGGCATAGCCAAGTTCAATAGGGCGCGAGGATCACGCAAGTATTACGCCGCCCGGGTAGCGCGAAAAATACCGCGGCGAGCTTTTTTGGGAAAAATACCGCGGCCGCGCGGTGACCCCGGATGTCTGACGTATTGAATCGCAGAGAACCCGACCGTTCGCAACATCGCCTCCACGCAGGCTCTATTGGGCCCCCACCAATTGGTGGAATCGTTGTTGAGTTCGCTACCGGGATAAAAAATCATTGCCGGGCGAGTTTCCTCCCGTGCATCGAGATGCGTCTCCAGTATGAATGTTTCCTTGGCGAGCGGGGCGAGCTGATCCAGCGTGAGCAGTGGATGTTTCAAGTGATAGAGCACCCCAGCGAACAGCACGATGTCAAACGTTCCAATCCGCTCGACATTCAGGTCCGCCAGGTCGATGTCCATGACCTCGATCGTGGGCGCCAGCGTCGAACGCGCAAGATCAAACGCCGCGCGTTGTCCCCAGCACTGGTTCGACCAGGCAAAATGATCGATGGCCAGCACTCGGGCGGCGCCGCGCCGCGCGGCTTCGATGCTGAGAAAACCATCCCAGCAACCGATGTCGAGTACCGTCTTTCC
>JAYUAH010000221.1:0-5236 GCA_043741415.1 Betaproteobacteria bacterium | reverse complement strand
GCGGATCGCAGCATCTGGCCGGTGAATTACTCAATGTGATGGCCGGTATCAAGCTCACGCATATTCCGTACAAGGGCAGTCCGCCGGCGCTGATTGATGTGCTCGGCGGCCGTGTGGCGGTGATTGTTTCCACCATCGCGCCGGCGATGCCTCAGGTAAAAAGCGGGCGGTTGCGCGCGTTGGCGATTACCAGTCTGCAACGTTCGCGCGCCGCGCCGGAGATTCCGACGATGATGGAATCCGGCATCGCAGGCTATGAAGCGATTTCATGGCAAGGCGTGCTCGCACCTGCGGGCACACCGCGCGCTGTCGTGCAGCGCCTGAACGCCGAGCTGCGCAAAGTGCTGGGCTTGAGCGAGCCGCGCCGCCAGCTTGCGGAGCAGGGCTACGAGCCACTCAGTGGCACTGCTGAAGCGTTTGATGCTTACATCAAGTCGGAAATTACCAAGTGGACGCGCGTGGTTAAAGCTGCGGGCTTGCGGGCCACGCAAAACTAATTTTTCAACAAGGAAATTTCATGCATCGATTGCTTGTTTTATTGTTGTCTGCGTGTGTATTTTTGCCCGCGTATGCGCAAACGTATCCCACCAAACCCATACGCCTGATCGTGCCGTTCGCGCCCGGCGGCGGCAATGACATCTCGGCGCGCTTCATCGCGAAGCAACTGACCGAAGCATTTGGTCACAGCGTGATCGTGGAAAATCGCGCGGGTGCGGGCGGCACCATCGGCACCGATCTGGTGGCGAAGTCGCCGCCCGATGGTTACACGCTGATGGTGATCCACAATGCCATCGCCATCAACCAGACGCTGTATCCAAAATTGCCGTACGACGCCGTGCGCGATTTTGCGCAAGTGGCACTGGTGGGCGTGACGACTAACACGCTGGTGGTGCATCCGTCGCTGCCGGTGAAAAACGTTAAAGATCTGATCACTTTGGCCAAATCAAAAGCGAGAGCGCTTAATTACGCCAGCACCGGCGCCGGCGGCACCTCGCATCTGGCGATGGAATATTTTCGCGTGTCGACGGGAACGAACATCGTGCACATCCCCTACAAAGGCACGGCGCCAGCGCTGACCGATATGGTGGCGGGCCAAACGCAAGTGATGATTTCCGCATTGCCGGGCACGGTGCCGTTCATCACTGCCAAGCGGCTCACCGCGCTTGCCACCTCGGGCAAAAAGCGCTCGGTGTTTTTGCCCCATCTGCCGACGCTGGCAGAGGCGGGCGTGAAAGATTATGAGTTCGATACCTGGTACGGCATGCACGCGCCGATCAAAGTGCCGCGCGAGATTATCGAGAAACTGAACGGTGCCATCGTCAAAGCACTGGCGAATGCTGAGGTCAAACAGCTACTGGCGAATCAGGGCATTGAGGCGAGCGCCGCCACGCCGGAAGAATTCACGCGTTACGTGCGCGCTGAAATCGAAAAAATGGGCAAGATCATTAAAGCCTCCGGCGCGCGGCCGGAGTAGCGCATGCGCGACAGATACCACTCGGTGATGTGGCTGGTGCTGATGACCTGCGCGCCGGCGTTGTATGCGCAGGCCCCTACGACAGGCGCGGCACAGATTTATCCGACGCGCGCGGTGCGCATTATTGTCGGCTTGTCGCCGGGTGGTTCGATGGACGTGACCGCGCGTCTGGTGGCCGACCGACTGCGGGATGTGCTCGGCCAGCAAATCATTGTCGAAAATCGTCCCGGTGCCAACGGCGTGATCGCCTCGGAGCTGGTCGCCAAAGCGCCGCCCGATGGGCACACGTTGATGGTAGCCGGCGGCGGCACGCTGGCGATACGCCACAAGCTCGAATTGAAATTGCCCTATGATGCCGAGCGCGATTTCGCACCGATTGTGCAGGTGGTGAATCTGCCGTTGTTGCTGGTGGCGCCGGTGTCGTTGCCGGTGCGGTCGATGCACGACTTGTTTGAACTCGCGCGCAAACGGCCAGGCGAGCTCAATTATTCGTCATCGGGTGTGGGGTCAACCACGCACCTGAGCGCGGAGATGCTGGCCGCACAAGCCGGCATCAAACTCACCCATGTGCCGTACAAGGGCAGCTCGCAAATGATTCCCGATTTGATCGCCGGGCAGATTTCACTCGCGTTCGATCAAATCACCACCGCCAAGCCGCACGTCGCCGCGGGCAAGCTGCGCGCGCTGGGCATCTCAACCGCACAGCGCTCGGCGTTGATGCCGGGCCTGCCGACCATCGCGGAATCGGGCGTGCCGAAATACGAATCGATTTCATGGAATGGTTTTATCGCGCCGTCGGCCACGCCGCGCGCGGTGATAGACCGTCTGCAAAACGATATCAACAACATCGTGAAAACGCCTGAGATGACGGAAAGACTTGCGGCCATTGGCGGCGTAGCGGTGGGTGGTACGGCGGCGCAATTTGCGGCGTTGATAAAATCGGAAAGCGTGCGTTGGGGGCGTTTGATTGATCAACTGGGGATCAAGCCGAAGTAATAAAAAAATCAATAAAATCAAATGGTTACAATATTTCATGAGATGAGCTTGTGGTTGCGTGAAAGCAGTTCTAACCTGCTCCGTTATAACGTTTAACGTTTGATCGCAAAAGGTAAGTCCCGATGACGCACTTGATACGTCAAACTTCAGTGCTGCATGCCATGATGGGTGTTGTCCGTCACGTCGCGTGCGGCTTATGAAAAACAATCTCAAATATTATCGTGCAACACTGGCGGTCGCAGCCGCGTGGTTGCTGAGCGGCTGCGCTGGTGTACCTGATCGACTGCCGCTGGCGTCGCTGGCTGGCGCGTCGGTGTCACTGACGATTCCGTTCAAGGTGCTCAGCCCGGAGGGCAGCGGGCCCTTTCCGGCGGTGGTGATTCTGCACGATTGCAGCGGACTCGGCGCCAATTCAAGTGGCGCGCCAGCGCGCTGGGCGCAGGTGTTAGTGAGCCGGGGTTACGTGGCGATCATGCCGGACAGTTTTTCCTCACGCGGTTTTGCCGACGGGGTTTGCGCCAATCCTTCACCGGCACGTTTGAACGTTGCACCCAGCCGCCGTGTCGCCGATGCGTACGCAGCGCTGGCGCATCTGCGCGCCTTGCCCAACGTGGACGGCGCACGCATCGGCGTGATGGGCGGTTCGCACGGCGGCGCGACTACGCTGGCAACGATGGCGGCTCACGGCGAGGCCCAAGCTGCGTTGAAGGGGTTACGCGGTTTCGCCGCAGCCATCGCGCTCTATCCGAGTTGTTCGATCCGCTTGGGCGACTGGTACGCCGATGGCCGCGGGGTCTATCAGCCGCTGGCGCCGCTGCTGATTCTGAGCGGCGAATTGGACGACTGGACGCCGGCCGCGCCGTGCAAAAAACTCACCGACGTGGCGCAGCAGGCGGGCCATCCGGTGTCAATCAAAATTTATCCCGGTGCGCATCATTCGTTCGACAATGCGCGGCCGGTGCGTTACGTCGCTACGCGCATAAACGCCAACGCGCCGGGTGGCCGCGGCGCCACCACAGGCGGTAACGCAGAGGCTTGGGCCGACAGCATGCGTCAGGTTACGGCGTTTTTCGGCAAGCACCTTTAGTACCGTCGGCGGCTGGTTTCGTTCAAGGATTTCCAAGCGCCTTGAATTTAATGCGACCGCCCGCCCTCAATCGACTCGTACCCTGCCGCTTCCAGCGAGCCCGCGCCGCTCCAGCCCCACGCCAGCACCACGTCGGCGTTCGAGGTGTTCTTGAAGCCGTGCCAGTGGCCGCGCGGGGTGAACACCACGTCGCCTTTGCTCGATGGAATTTCTTCACCGTTCTCGCCGTACATCACGCCGCTGCCTTCGATCACGATCCAGAATTCGTCGCAATTGAAATGACGATGCTGGTCGTGCTGCGCGCCGGGCGGCAGCACCGTCCAGCCCACCAGCAGTTTGTCCGAGTTACAGGTTTTTTGGTTGATTAAAAACTGCACCTGCATATTCACCCAGCCGTCTTTCGCCTTGAGGCCGGCAACTTTGGGCGTTTCATTCAAACTGGTTTTGAAAGGTTTCAGCGTGGTGTATTGATCGGGTTTCATTTTTGTCCTCCGAGTTTGCGATAGGCTTGATGCGCGACGACAAAATCGTGATGATCGAGTCCGAGGCCGCGGCAGGCATTCATCATTTCGTTAGCCGCAGCCGCGAGCGGGGTGGGTGAACCCAACTTGCGGCCTTGCTCCAGCACCAGCAGCATGTCTTTTTGTTGCAGGGTGACATCGGCGAGCGGCACCGCGGGCATTTTGCCGTCGAGGATGAACGGGCCGCGATAACCGAGTACGGGGGAGGCGGCGACACTTTTGAGTATGGCATCGACCGCGATCTCGCGCGGCACGCCGCCTTTTTCCGCGAGTGCGACGGCTTCGCCGAAGGCAATCACCTCGATCATCAGCAGCGCGTTCACCGACAGTTTCATTTGCACCGCGAGCCCGTTGCCGCCGATATAGGTGGACTTGGGCCCGATGGCGAGCAGCAGCGGCAGCACGCGCTCGTACGCGGCTTTGTCGCCTCCGACCATGGTCGACGCATTGCCCTGCACCAGTGTCACCGGGCTACCGGATATCGGCGCATCCAGCATGGTGAGCCCGGCTTGGGCGAACTCGGCGGCGATGGCGCGGCTGGGTTCCGGCGCGATGGTGCTCATGTCGAGATACACGCCGCCTTTTTTGAGGCCGGCGATGATGCCGTCTGCGCCGAGCGCGACCGCTTTGACTGCATCGGCATCGGTGACAATCGAAAATACAATTTTAGATGCGACAGCCACTTCACGCGGCGTGTTGGCCCAGCGCATGCCCGATTGAATCAGTGGCTCCGCTTTATCGCGTGAGCGGTTCCAGCCGGTGACGCTGTGCCCCGCCGCCATCAGGCGCGGCACGATAATAGCGCCCATGGCACCGAGGCCTACAAATCCAAGTTGCATATTAAATTTTCGCGTTGATAGAGGCCCGTTATAGCCCGAGTTCGGTTAGACCCGGATGATCATCCGGCCGGCGCCCCAGCGGCCAATGGTATTTGCGCTCTGTCGCCGTAATAGGCAAATCGTTGATGCTGGCAATACGCCGCTGCATCAACCCGTGCTCGTTGAATTCCCAGTTCTCGTTGCCGTACGAGCGAAACCAGTTGCCCGAATCATCATGCCACTCGTAAGCGAAGCGCACGGCGATGCGGTTGTCGTGAAACGCCCACAGTTCTTTGATCAAGCGGTAGTCGAGTTCCTTTTGCCACTTGCGCTGCAAAAA
>JAYUAH010000220.1:0-5247 GCA_043741415.1 Betaproteobacteria bacterium | reverse complement strand
GCCTGCCGTTTCCGTTTTATGTGAAGCCGGTCAAGGCCACGTACTCCGTGCTGGCGCGGCGCGTGGATAATTTCGCCCAGTTGCAAGCGCATCTCAAGTTCAATGTGCTGGAGACGCTGATCCTGCACAAGCTGGTGACGCCGTTTAATGATTTGATGGCGCGCTATACGCCGTTCACCATCGACGCGCATCACTTGATCGGTGAAGAAATCATGAGCGGCTTGCAGGTGAATCTCGATGGTTTCATGCATAACGGCAAGATCACCATTCTCGGTATCGTCGATGAGGTGATGTATCCGGGTACGCAGGCTTTTTTACGCTTTGAGTACCCGTCGCGTTTGCCGCCGGATGTATTGGAGCGCATGCGCACACTGGCGGAAAAATTGTTTACCGGCATCGACTACGGCTATGGGTTTTTCAATGTTGAGTTGATGTACCAACCCGACACCGGGCGCATACAAATCATCGAAATCAATCCGCGCATGGCCTCGCAGATTGTCAATCTGTACCGGCGCGTGGACGGCTATGATCCGTATCAATTGCTGATTGATCTCGCGCTGGGTGATGCGCCGCAAGTCAGTTTCGGCAAGGGCGCTTTTGGTGCGGCGGCGAGCTTTGTGTTCCGCCGCTTTGACGGGCGCGAGGTCAACCACGTGCCGCGCGCGGCGCAACTCGAATCCGTGCAACAACGCTATCCCGATGCGCGCTTGATGTTGTATTTCAAACGCGGCGCGAGCCTCGCGCGCGAGATGAAATGGCTGGGCAGTTACCGCTACGCGGTGCTCAATCTCGGTGGTGCGAACGCAGCCGATTTGCATCATCGCTACGACGAAATCCGCCGCGTGTTGTCGTTCGACTGAGTAGACTTCGCGACGCAGTTTCGTACGCGTTGCGCCTGAATGGCCTCGCAGGCGGGGTTAAAAATATTAAATAAAATCAAATACTTACGAATTACCTGGCACGGTCCCCTATTGCCGTCAGCAGCGCTGCTGCTGACGGCTTCCAATTTGTTCATGACCTTTGCCTGGTACGGCCATCTCAAACATTTGAACAGCGCGCCGTGGTGGATTGCCGCGCCGGTAAGCTGGGGCATCGCGCTGTTCGAATACCTGATACAAGTGCCGGCGAACCGCGTCGGCTTCGAGTACATGAATCTCGCGCAACTAAAAATCATGCAAGAGGTGATCACGCTGGTTGTGTTTGCGCCGTTCGCAATGTTTTATATGGGGCAGGAAATCAAATTGAATTATCTTTACGCGGCGATCTGCCTGATGGGGGCGGTATACTTCATTTTTCGCGCGTAACACATTAACCGCCTCGATTTGTACTGATGCACATCCACATCCTCGGTATCTGCGGCACCTTCATGGGCGGCATCGCTGCCATCGCACGTGCCGCCGGCCACAAAGTCACCGGCTGCGATGCGAATGTCTATCCGCCGATGAGTACGCAGTTGCAAGCGCAAGGCATCACGCTGATCGAAGGCTTTGGCGCCGATCAAATTAAACTCGCACCAGATTTATTCGTCGCCGGCAATGTGGTGGCGCGCAGTAATCCGCTGATGGAAGAAATTTTGAATCGCAGTTTGCCCTACACGTCAGGCCCGCAGTGGCTGGCGGAAAACGTGTTACGAGACAAATGGGTGCTGGCGGTGGCGGGTACGCACGGTAAAACGACGACCACCTCGATGCTGGCGTGGATGCTCGAACACGGCGGCCTCACACCGGGGTTTCTGGTGGGCGGCGTGCCGGAGAATTTTGGTGTGTCGGCGCGGCTTTCTGACACGCCGTTTTTCGTGATCGAAGCCGACGAATACGACATCGCGTTTTTCGACAAGCGTTCCAAGTTCGTGCACTACTGTCCGCGCACCGCGATTTTGAATAATCTCGAATTCGATCACGCGGATATTTTTGCCGATCTCGCGGCGATTGAAACGCAGTTTCATCACTTGATTCGCACAGTACCGGGCAATGGTTTGATCGTCAGCAACGGCGCTGACACAAATCTCGAACGCGTGTTACAGCGCGGTTGCTGGACGCCGGTTGAGCACTTCAGCGCGGCCAACGGCTGGCAAGCCGGCAAGCGCCATGCGGATGGTTTCGACGTGATATTCAACGGTGCGCCGCAAGGCCGTGTGCGTTGGGATTTGCTGGGCGAACACAACGTCGCCAATGCGCTTGCGGCGATCGCCGCGGCGCGTCACGCGGGCGTGCCGGCGGGCATGGCGATTGAAGCCTTGAGCACATTCAAAAACGTTAAACGCCGGATGGAAACCAAAGGTGTCGCAAACGGCGTCACCGTCTACGACGATTTTGCGCATCATCCCACGGCCATCGCTACCACACTCGCCGGCCTGCGCGCGAAAATCGGCAGTGCGCGCTTGATCGCCGTGCTCGAACCGCGTTCCAACACCATGAAGCAGGGCGCGCTTAAGGATCAGCTCGCCGGCAGTCTTGCGGATGCAGATCAGGTGTTTTGTTACAGCGCCGGTCTCGAGTGGGATGCGGCTGCCGTACTGGTGCCACTCGGCGCCAAAGTCGCAGTGCACAGCGACTTTGATACTTTGCTAAACGCCGTAGCCGCTAACGCTCGTGCGGGCGACCACGTGCTGATCATGAGCAACGGCGGCTTCAACGGCATCCACGACAAACTGCTGAAAAAACTCATGCAGTAGGCGCCGGCGGGTTTCCTGCGTGGGTTGATGGGGCGGTGATGACCTAGTCTTTCTTCGGCGACCACCCATAAGCCTTGGCGCAGGCGCCGCCCATCAGCATCGCCCGTTCACTGGCGCTCAAGCGGTCGGTCAGGCGGAAGGGCTCGACGGCCTGTTCGTAGTTGACGACCGCAAAAGCGCGGGTCCAGTCGGTGCCCCACAGGCAGCGCTCGAATCCCCAGGCGTCGAACACGCGCGCGAGCGGATCCCAGATGTCCGCGAAGGGATACGGTTTTTGCGACAGCGTGCAGGCGCCGCTGACCTTGATTACCGCGTTCTTGCGCTTGGCCATATCCAGCACCTTCGGCAACTCGGCCCACGGCTGCGCCGGCGCGGGCGGCGTGCGCGGCTGCGAGAGCGCGAGATGGTCGATGATGAAGCGCGTGTCGGGGTAGCGGTCGATCAACGCGATGCCCGCATCCACGTTGCCCCAGCACAGCATGTTGACGGGCAAGTCGTGCCGCACGGCTTCGCGCAGGATGCGGGCGAGGCCCGGATCGCTCGGGTCGCGCTTCGCCTCCTTCGTCATCATGATGCGGATGCCGACGGTGCCCGGCGTCTTTTTCCAGTCGGCGATCACATCGGCCACCGCTGGATCATCCGGATTGACCGGCTTCACCAGCGCAAAGCGGTGGGGATGGGCGCGTTGTACTTCCACCGCGTAACTCGCGTCGTATTGATACATGGAAAAGGCAGAGATGAAAATCGCGCCGTCGACGCCGACCTTATCCATCGCCGCTACCATTTCGTCACCCGTGACGTGATCGGGCCAATTCGGCACATTGTGCCAGGGCCGTTTCGGCGTGTTCGCCTCATAGACGTGGACTTGGGAATCGATGATCGTCATTGCGGAAGCTCCTCTGTGTTTTGCGGTTCGTGATATTGAAACAGGTCGCGACTGCGGCGTCCAGTAGTCGCCTTACTCCAATTCGATGCCCAGTGTTTTCACCAACTTGCCCATTCGATCCAGTTCGGACTTGAGTGTATTGGCGAATTCCTCCGGCGTGCCGGCGATGATTTGCGCGCCATCCTCGCGATAGCGCACGCGAATATTGGGATTGGCTAGTGCTTCGACGGCGGCGGCGTTCTCCCACAGCACTCGATCACGCGGCAAGCCGGGGGGGCATGATCGCGTGCCACTGCGGCGACTTCTTGAAACCCGGCAGCAGTTCGCTCAAGGCGGGCACGCCGGGCATCGCATCCGAACGTTGCGCTTCGCCCAGCGCCAACACGCGCACTCGCCCGCCTTTGATCATGCCCTTGGCGGCCTGCAGCGTAATAAATGCAAGCTGCACTTCGCCACCGAGCAACGCCTGCGTGGGCTGGCCGAAGCCCTTATACGGCACGTGAACAATGTCGGCACCGTCGGGCGGATAGCGAGCAACGAGACGAATCGGCCGCTGCGGATAGCTCTGCGCACACGCACATTGCACTGCGCACATGGTGGCCACAACGCCGATAAAGAGCCGCATTTTGCTTCTCCGTTCGATAGTCATTGCGTTTAACCTGTGCGGTAGTGAGCGTGCAATCATGCATTCTCGCAACAGGAATTTCACACGACATTTTGACACGCTGGTAATTTCTTTTTGCCGGTGCGTCGAATTGTTCGGGCGTATAGCCCACGGGTTCGGCGCCCAGGGCAAGGCGTTTTTCGCGCACGTCGGGCAGCCCCATCGGTTTGATGATTTAGAATATCCTTCGCTGAACTCTGGATTCGGTAATATCGAGTCTCACCCACGGAAACTGCTATGACTATTCTCGATCAAGACCAGCTCGGCGCTTTCTGCCGCCATACGCATGTTGAATTGAAGGGGGCTGCGAGCGGCCCGCTCGCCGGACTGACCTTCGGTCTGAAAGATATTTTCGATGTGGCCGGACACAAAACCGGATTCGGCAGTCCCGATTGGTTGCGCACGCACGATGCCGCAAAAGTGCATTCGGTGGTCGCGAAAAAATTGCTCGATGCTGGCGCAAGCCTTGCCGGCAAAACGCACACCGAAGAAATGGCGTTTAGCCTCACCGGCGAAAACGCGCATTACGGCACGCCGCTGAATGTGGCCGCACCCGGACGCGTGCCTGGCGGTTCCTCCAGCGGCTCAGCGGCGGCAGTGGCGGGCAAGCTGGTTGATTTTGCGATCGGCAGCGACACCGGCGGGTCGGTGCGCGGGCCGGCGAGTTTTTGCGGCATCTACGGCATACGGCCGACGCACGAGCGCATTTCGCTGGAAGGTGTGTGCCCGCTGGCGCCAGGCTTCGACACCTGCGGTTGGTTCGCACGCGATGCGGACATGCTCGCGCGTGTGGGCGAGGTGTTGCTCGGCGGTAAAGCGGCGATGCCGGGCCGTGTGTTGCTAGCGCAGGATGCATTCGCGCTCGCCATGCCCGAAGCCGCACTTGCGTTGCAGCCGGCGCTGGCGCGCGTCGAAAAAGTACTGGGTAAAGCACAGCCCGTGACCGTCAGCGACGAAGGACTCAACGCCTGGTTCGATGTGTTTCGCATCATCCAGTTCGCGGAAATCTGGCACACGCATCGC
>JAYUAH010000219.1:0-2170 GCA_043741415.1 Betaproteobacteria bacterium | reverse complement strand
CGCGCAGGCGTCCGGAGTCGATTTGTGGCTGCACGCCCGACGGGTTGGTGAGCACCATATGCGATTCGCCTTGCGCGACTGCAATCACTGCCGGGATGCCGCCTTTGTACGGCACGTGGTTCATGGGTGCGCCGGTCATCATTTTGATCGCGTGGGTGGCGATTTCGCCGGTGGCGCCTGCTATTGCCGCGTTGACTTTGTTCGGCTGCGCCTTGGCGTAGGCGATGAATTCCTTGAAGTTCTGCACCGGCAGCTTGGAGAAAATCGCGAGTACCAGCCCGCCCGTCATCACCGGTGCGACGGCGGCGAAATCGCGCACCGGATCGTAGAGCGGTTTTTTGTAGAGCGAACCGTTGATGGCGTGCGTGCCGCAATTGCCCACCGACAGAAAGGTGCCGTTGGGTGTGGCCTTCGCCACATAGTCGGTGCCGGTGACACCGTTGGCGCTGGAGCGGTTGTCGACGATAAAGTTTTGTTTGACGATTTCCGCGAGACGCGGTGCGAGCAGGCGCGCAGCGATGTCGCTGGGGCCGCCAGCGGCGTTGGGCACTACGATCAGCACCGGGCGTTGCGGCAATAGTTGTTGCAGTTCGGAGCCGGGTTGTGCTTGCGAGACGGTTGTGGCAAGCAAACTGGAGAATAAAAAAATACTGTTTAAAATCAAATATTTATGGTTTATTGTGTTTTTCATGTTTTCCCCCGGTTGATATTGTTTTATGCCGCCAGCGATTCAACAAACGCACGCACGTCGGCCAACGCCGCGATGCGCCAGCATTCATCCGCCACGCGCCGCGCTGTGGTTTTGTCGAACGCGATTTCCATTTGCAGCCGCGTTTTTTCGGTGATGTGGTTGTCGGTCATCGGATTCCGCGGCGTGCTCAACGCGTGCGTGCAGTGCGCCTCAAATGTGCGGCCATCTTGCATCACCACTTTGACATGCGCCGCTTCGCGTCCGGTTTTGTCATCGGCGGTGGCGACAATTTTTGCGCGCAGCGCGGCCACGTCTGTGTCGTGCACCATGGCTTCGGTGACTTGCGGCAGACCCGCTTCTTTGTGCAACAGCGTGGTCGCCGTCCAGTGCGGAAAACTCACCATCGCCTGCGCGCGTATTGCAGGCTGAGGGCGGTTGCACAGTTGGATGCACAGCGGGTTCACCGTGACTTCGACGCGAGCGATGTCACGACCATCGAATTTGTTTTTGGCGGTGATGTCGAGACAGGCATCGATCACGGGGTGGATCACCACGCCGCAGGGGTAGGGCTTGTAAGCGAGTTGCAGCAGTTCCCATTGGTCACCGAGACGATCCAGCGCCGCACCCATGTTCGGATTCGATGCAAACGATACCGCGAAGCCTTTGACGCCTTCGATCATGGTATCGGGGCAGGTATAACCGCGCTCGGCGAGAAACGCCGCCCACAGGCCCGAGCGGCCCGCGTTGCCCGGCGTGAACCAGCTCGACATCGAGGCATGGGCTTCACGTAATCCCGCCGACTGATTGGCGGCAATGCCGATGGCGGTGGCCATCTGGTCTACGTTAAAGCCCATCACCTTGCCCGCAGCGATGGCAGCACCGATGCAACCCAAAAGGCCGGTGGTTGAAAGCCCCACCGCGCATTCCGCCGGTGGTGTGCACAGGATATTGCCGATGCGGCAAGCCAGTTCGTCGCCCAGCACTACGGCTTCGATCAATTGCTTGCCACTGATTTTGCGTTTGGTAGCGAGCGAAATCAGCGCTGCGCCCACTGGGCTGGTGGGGTGGATGACGGTGGCGTAATGCGTATCATTGAACGACAGTGCCGCGGAACTCAGCGAATTGAGTAGCGCCGCATTCAGCGCATCGAGTTTGACGCGCGAGCCGATCACGACGCAATCGGATTTGCCGTTGAAGTCGCTGATGGTCTCAAGCATTTTCAGGCACACCGGCTCGTTGGCGCCGCCCGCTGCACAGCCCACATAGTTGATGAAGGCGCGCAGGCCTTCGTGTTGCACGTTGTGCGGCATTGCATCGAAAGTGGTGTTGACGGCAAAGCGCGCGAGTTCGCGGGTGATGTTTTGCATGGCGAGTATGGGACTGAATAGTGGACGATGAGTTGTGTTCGAGGGGAGCTACTATACAATGAAGCTTGTAGTTGTCATTCAATTTTGAGGAGAAAACGCGATGGTCAGCGTG
>JAYUAH010000218.1:0-12126 GCA_043741415.1 Betaproteobacteria bacterium | reverse complement strand
TCTCGGTGGTCGAACGGCGGGTCAGCGTAATCTTTTTCTTTTCTTCGGTTTGACCGTGAGACTGCCTCAGATAATCCAGCAGTTGCGTCTTATCAGTTTCGGTCAGCGCAGTGTCGGCGGCAAATACCTTTTTAACGCCGGCCGCCTGCAACTGCTCAATGAGCTGCGCCGGCGGCACGCCGAGTTCTGTTGCAAATTGTGAAACGTTCAGTTGCGCCATGCGATGTGGTCAGTCCGTATCAGTCAGTGTCGATCAGTGATTAAGCGTTCGATTCCACAAACCAGGGCGCACGTGCCGCCATGATCAGCTCGCCGGCACGCACCGCTTCGATGCCGGTCAATTCGACCAGATCGTCGGTGGCGTAATCGGCGAGTTCTTCCTGCGTACCAATCCCTTTGGCGGCGAGCAGTTTCGCGGTGTCGCGGTCCATGTGCTCAACCTTCATCAGGTCTTCGATATCGTGCTCGACTTTTTCTTCGGAGGCGATTTCCTGCGTGAGCAGCGCATTACGGGCACGGCTGCGCAGCTCGTCAACGGTGGTTTCGTCCAACGCCTCGATTTCCAGCATTTCGCTGCGCGACACGTAGGCCACTTCTTCCAGCGAGGAAAATCCCTCTTCCATCAGAATGTTGGCGACTTCTTCGTCGACGTCGAGTTTTTCCATGAACACGGCGCGGATCTTCGAGGATTCTTCCTCGCTCTTTTGCTTCCACTCGTCTTCTTTCATGATGTTGATTTCCCAGCCGGTCAGTTCAGAGGCGAGCCGCACGTTTTGGCCGCCGCGACCGATGGCTTGGGCGAGGTTTTCCTCGTCCACCACGATGTCCATGCTGTGTTTTTCTTCGTCCACCGTGATCTTGCTCACCTCGGCGGGCGCCAGCGCGCTGATGACAAACTGCGCCGGGTCTTCGTTCCACAACACAATGTCGACACGCTCTTGCGCGAGCTCGCCGGTCACCGCCTGCACGCGCGAACCGCGCATGCCGACACAGGTGCCGATCGGATCAATGCGCTTGTCTTTGGACAACACCGCGATTTTCGCACGCAGTCCCGGATCGCGCGCGGCCGCCTTGATTTCCATCAGACCGTCTTCGAGTTCCGGCACTTCGAGTTCAAACAAACGGATGATAAATTCCGGCGCGGTGCGCGATAGTATCAACTGCGGACCGCGCATGGCGCGCTCCACTTTCCACACCAGCGCGCGCACCCGGTCGCCCACGCGCAGGTTTTCTTTGGGAATCATTTGGTCGCGCGGCAACAAGGCTTCAAGCCGCCCCGATTCAATAATGGCACTGCCGCGCTCCATGCGCTTGATGGTGCCGGTGACCAGATGTTCGCCACGCGCCAAAAAGTCATTCAATATCTGCTCGCGCTCGGCATCGCGGATGCGCTGCAAAATCACCTGCTTGGCGGTCTGCGCACCGATGCGGCCGACTTCAAAGCCGGCGAGCGATTCTTCGATGAAATCGCCCACTTTGGAATCGGGCTTTTCTTCGACCGCTTCATGCAGTTTGTATTCGCGCGACGGCGTTTCAATTTCCACATCGGGCACCACGGCCCAGCGGCGGAAAAACGTGAACTCGCCGGTTTCGCGATCCACCGAGGCGCGGATGTCCACGTCTTCGCTGAATTTCTTTTTGGTGGCCGACGCGAGCGCGAGTTCGAGCGCGCCGAAAACAATTTCTTTATCGACGTTCTTCTCGCGCGCCAGCGCATCCACCAAAAGCAGAATTTCCTTGTTCATACCGGCTCCTGAATCCTGAACGCCTAAACGTTTATAGCTCCGGCACCAGCCGTGCCTTGTCGAGGTTGGTGAGATCAAACTGCACCGTTTTACCCTCAACGTCCAATTCAACTTTTCCCGCACGGGCATCAAGCAGCACGCCCGCAAAATTACGCTGTCCTGCTTGCGGCACGCGCAGCTTCACGCGCACTTTCTGTCCCGCAAAGCGCACAAAGTCACGCTCTTTTTTCAGCGGCCGGTCCAGCCCCGGTGAAGACACCTCCAGCCGCTCATAACGCACATTCTCAACCAGCAGCACGCGTGAGAGATGGTTACTCACCGCGGCACAATCATCCAAATTGATACCGCCCGGTTTATCACCGCCCGTTCCAACGGGCTTGTCGATATAAACGCGCATCATGCGCCCCTGAGCGGTGCGTTCCATGTCGACCAGCTCATAGCCCAGCCCAGTCAGCGTCGTTTCCAGCAAAACCGATAAATCCATTGCGTATCAATACCCCTGCAGCACGGCCCGCCACTGCAAAAACCATTGTCTGGATGCCTCTGGATGCGCCATGCACCCAAGTACACGTAACCTCCAGAAACAAAAAATGGGCTGACCGCCCATCTAACGTTTGTTACTTTTCTGGCACTTCTTCCAACACAGCCTTGAAGTATAACAAAAATTTCCGTCCAGTCCTCCAGTCCAATACGCCGACCTGATTTAAAGCGTAGGCCTAGCATAAAATATTGTTTAAAATCAAATACTTATTAATTTTACGAAGGTCTATACCTGAGCCGCGACCCGGCGTTGCGCTTGCCATGTCAGATTAACTGTATATAATAACAGTCATCGAGTCGCCCAGCCCACAAGGAACGCCGCCATGGAAGACCTCACCCCGCGCCAGAAAGAAATCCTGCACTTGATCCGCGAGCATACCGCGACGTCGGGCTTTCCACCCACCCGCGCGGATATTTGCCGTGCGATGGGCTTTAAATCGCCCAACGCTGCCGAAGACCATTTACGCGCGCTGGAACGCAAGGGCGCCATTGAAATGCTGCCCGGCGCCTCGCGCGGCATCCGCGTCATGCAGCCGTCCGGCATACCGCTCATCGGGCGCGTGGCCGCCGGCGCGCCGCTGCTCGCCACTGAAAACATCGCCGCGCACTACAACATCGACCCGCGCATGTTCAAGCCGCACGCCGACTACCTGCTCACCGTCAAAGGCGAAAGCATGCGCGACGCCGGCATACTCGACGGCGATCTGTTAGCCGTGCACCGCACACCCGACTTCAAATCCGGGCAAATCGTGGTCGCGCGTATTGCCGACGAAGTCACCGTCAAACGCGCGCAGAAAAGCCGCCACCTGATCGAACTGTTGCCCGCCAATCCCGATTTCAAACCCATCATAGTCAACCCGCGCAGCGAGCCGTTTGCGATTGAAGGCATTGCGGTGGGCGTGATCCGCAATGGCGGCATGCACTGAACAGCGTTGGCCACAGAGGACACAGAGTTCACAGAGAACGTCAAACCCCAAGAAATACTCTGTGCTCTCTGTGTCCTCTGTGGCTAATGTCGTTTCAACATGAAGTACCCATCGAAATGATCGCCATGAACACAGCCCAAACTATCGTCAGCAAGCTGAATCACCCCGCCCTCTGGCGCGGCAATGACTTCGCGTCAGTCGCCACCGCCAGTGTGCCCACCGGCTACGCCGAACTCGACGTGCATCTGCCCGGCTCAGGCTGGCCCACCGGCGTGATCACTGAAATTCACGTCGAACGTCCCGGCATCGGTGAACTGCAACTCGTCATGCCCGCTTGCGCGCGCCTCACACAAGCCGACCGCTGGCAAGTAATGATCGCGCCGCCGTATCTGCCCTACGCGCCCGCACTCGCTGCGCACGGCGTGAAGCTGTCACGGCTGATGCTGATCCGCCCGAAAACCCTCGCCGAACAACTGTGGGTGTGCGAGCAGGCGCTGCAATCGACAAGCTGCGGTGCCGTCATGCTGTGGCTGGATCAAAGCAACGAACGCATCGCTGAAAACGCGCTGCGCCGGCTGCAACTCAGCGCCGAAAAACGCGATGTGCTGGCGATGCTGTTCCGCGCCTCACGCGCGGCCTCCTGCCAGCAAGCGGCGCTGCGTCTGCACGTGAGCCGTCAGGATGGCAACACGGCGGTACGCATCCTCAAACGGCGCGGCGGCGGCCTGCCCGCGCCAGTGGTGCTCGATCTGCACAGCACGCTGCTGCGCCGTCGCGGCACCACGCGCCGCGATGATCTGGAACTTGGCATTCACGCATCGTACGTCCCGCATGCACCCGATGCGCACGGTTCCACGCATGGTTCCACGTTTAGCGCGCACTAAGCTTTCTACCGCCCCCGCTTGCATCCATGCTGTGGCTTGCGCTGCACTTGCCCCATCTGCCATTGGAAGTGTACACACGCGGCCTGCAACCCGATGCGCAACCGCTGGCGGTAACTTCCGGCGCTGAGACTGGCGCTACAGTTGTAACCGCCAATCGCGCAGCGCAAATGCAGGGCGTGTGCGCCGGCATGAGCGTCTCATCCGCCTGCGCGCTTGCCGCAACCCTGCAACGCATCGCGCGCGATCCTGCCAAAGAACACGCCACGCTCGCACGCATCGCCGCGTGGTCGCTGCAATTTACCTCGTTGGTGAGTCTCGCCGAACTCGACACGGTGCTGCTCGAAATCGAAGGTTCGCTCAAACTCTTCGGGGGTCTGAACAAACTGCATCAGCATATCGCGCACGGCGTTGCAGAACTGGGTTTCGACGCGAGCATCGCCTGCGCACCCACGCCGCTGGCAGCCCTTTGGTTCGCGCGCGCCGGCGCAAACGTCCGCGTACAGCATCAAGACGCACTGCGTCACGCCCTGGAAAAATTACCCGCCGATCTGATATGCCGGGATTTAACTACCGGCGAAATCACGCGCGATCTGCTCGACAGCTTCGGCGCACACACACTCGGCGACTGCTTAAAGCTGCCGCGCGCCGGCCTCGCGCGCCGCGCCGGCCCGCTTCTACTCGATCAACTCGATCGCGCGCTCGGCCTGCGCCCCGATCCACGCCTGCCCTTCGTCGCACCGCAAACCTGGAGCGCCGCGCTGCCGCTGCCCGCACCCGTCGCCAACGCGGAGGCACTGCTATTCGCCGCGCGCCGTTTGCTCGCCGAGCTATGCGGCTGGCTCGCCGCCACCGGCCACGGCGTGCAACGCCCGAAATTTGAATTTATACATGAAAAACAAATAGTTACGATAATCACTTTGGAACTATCCAGCGCCAGCCGCGATCTCGACCACCTAACCACGTTGCTGCGCGAGCGTCTGGCACGCACCCAACTGCCGACCGCTGCCATCGAAATCGCTATCGCATCAGGACGAGTCGTGCCGCTCGCCTCACGCAACCTCGCATTTCTACCCGAAGCCGCAGGACAGGAAGAAAGCGCGTCACGCTTCGTGGAAAGAATTAACGCAAGGCTGGGCACCAACACCATCTGTGGTCTGACGCCGCATGCTGATTACCGCCCGGAGCGCGCGTGGCGCACCTGCCAACCGGGCCACGCCGCCCATGAAAATGCAACCTCATCGCTGATGCCGGCGCGCCCCCTGTGGTTGCTCACCACGCCGCGCGCCCTACGTGAAACCGGCGCAACCCATGCCGCGCCACACGATAGCGAGAGCGGCCCGCTGTCCCTGCTCGCCGGCCCCGAACGCATCGAAGCCGGCTGGTGGGATGGCCAGCATGTCGCACGCGATTATTTTGTGGCGCGCAACACCGCGCAATCACTGCTGTGGATTTATCGCGAACGCAACGTCGCCGCGCGCTGGTATGTGCACGGATTTTTTTCGTGATGCTTTGACGCTTGACACGCCACTACACGCCACTAGCCACGAGAACGTTCGCACAAAAAGCAACTGCAACGCCAGCGATTGCTGGACTGCCGGCGCCGACCCGATAGTCCGCCGCAAAAAAATAATAACCGGGGCTGCGCAAAACCACCACGCTCACCGCGGGAAAAAACAGCCGGATAGTCTCAATACGCCCCTACCCTGCGCAACGGATGTGCGGTAGCCGCCGGCACACCCACACGAAAAATGAGTGGCCGACTTGCCATCGAGATGATGGAACAATATGGTATATCATAGCTTGCAGTTTACCGAGCGTTGATGCCGCATCACCATCTCGCCTTGGATGCTTCCACCTATCGTATGCCCGTATTGCCCGACATCACTTTTGGTATTCGCGCGCGTCTGATCATCTTGGTGCTGGCGCTGCTCCTGCCTTTTTTTGCGTATTCATTGTACGCTGCAAAAACGGAGGAAAAACTGGCGCGCGCAAGCGCATTGGAAGAAACACTGGTATTCGCGCGCCTGCATTCGGCGCGTATCGATGACCACGTTTCCCAGATCGGCCAACTCTTAAACATCTTGAGCCATACGGTGTCCGTCGATCCGCAAGCCGCTGCCTCCAACGATAAATTCCTGCGCTCCTTAAAGGCAAATCTACCGAATTTCATCAGTGAATTGGCGATATGGACCCCCGATGGAAAAAACATCGGGAATCTGTCTGTGGTGAATGACCGTGCAACGCTCAGTGTCGCGAGCTGGCATTTCTTCCGCGAGGCACTGCAGAAACGGGGATGGTCGGCAGACGGTCCCTTTTTATCCAGCGACGGCCGTGAATTCAACATGATATTCACGCAAACCATAGTGGATGCCGGCGGAAAGGTTGCGGGCGTGGTGTCGGCATCGATGCGGCTGAGTGAATTTCGCAATGTGCTGGGACGCGGCACCACGCTACCGGAGGGCACTGTAACCACGTTGCTGGATCCACACGGCATCGTGCTGTCGCGCTCCCTTAACCCCGAAATCTGGATCGGCGAGACCCTGATCGGCACCCAGGCCATCCAGCAGGCACTCAAGCAACGGGACGGCAGCTTTGCATTACAGGCCGAAGATGGCGTGCCGCGTCTCGCCGGATTTGCCACGGCCTCGTTCGTGCCGTGGATGGTCTACATCGGCACTCCCACG
The DNA here is from genome assembly GCA_043741415.1 of Betaproteobacteria bacterium. Lineage (GTDB taxonomy): Bacteria > Pseudomonadota > Gammaproteobacteria > Burkholderiales > SG8-41 > UBA5216. The sequence continues at coordinate 5,347 of JAYUAH010000218.1, read as the reverse complement.
GATGTGGCGCTGGCGCCGGTCAGCCAGCGCCTTCGCAACCGGCTGCTCGTCAGCAGTATCATTTTGCTGGGTCTGCTGCTGATCGCGCTGTTTCTCGGCGAACGGATTTCCAAACCGCTGCGCCAACTGGCGGCTGATGCCAAGACCTTTGGCGAAGGCGCGCTCGACCACCGCACCCAGGTCAAGGCCGGCGGGGAAACGGGCGTGCTGGCCGCGACCCTCAATCAAATGGCGGCAGCCATCCAGGCACGAACCATCGCGCTCAGCGCATCCGAAGCTGAGGCCCGGCACGCCGAGCACGCGCTGAAAGACAGTGAAGCGCGGCTGCGGCGCAGTGAAACCCGCTTACGCACCATCATCGACAGCGAGCCAGATTGTGTGATGGTGCTGGGCCTGAATGGCCGCGTGCGGGAAATCAACGCGGCCGGCCTCAAAATTATCGAGGCACAGTCGTTGGTAGAGATAGAAAAGCGCGATCTATTGAATCTGGTAACACCGGAATACCGGGAGGATTTCTTACTCATGCACCACCGCGTTATTGCGGGCGAAACGGTTACGTTTGACTTCGAGATCATCGGCTTCAGAGGCACACGCCGCTGGATGAGCTGTGTCGCGGCACCCTTGCCGGGCGAACAGGGCGAAGTCATCGGGCAGCTCGCCATCGCACGGGATATTACCGAACGCAAACAATCCGCCGATCGCATCAAACATCTCGCCACGCGCGATGCGCTCACCGATCTACCCAATCGCACGCTGCTGAACGATCGACTTAACCAAGTAATTGCCGCGGCGCACCGCGACGGCAAATCGCTGGCCGTTATGTTCATCGATCTGGACCGCTTCAAAATGATCAACGATTCCCTGGGACATCACGCCGGTGACGCGCTGCTGCGAGAAACAGCCGGCCGTCTGGTACTCTGCCTGCGCGAAAATGACACGGTCGCACGTCAAGGCGGGGATGAATTCATCGTGCTGCTGCCCGAATCCGACGGCCCCGCTGCCGCACTCGTGGCCAGGAAAATACTGGACACCATTACGCTGCCCGCCCAATTCGAAGGACACGAATTGGTGGTACAAGCCAGTATCGGCATCGCCACCTATCCGGAACATGGCGTGGACGCGACCACACTGTTACGCAATGCCGACGCAGCGATGTACTATGCGAAAGAAGTTGGCCGCAACAACTACCAATTTTTCCAAACGCAAATGAGCGACGCCGTGCAGCTTCGTCTGGCTACGGAAAACGCGCTGCGCCGGGCACTCGCATCAAACGAACTGCAACTGCACTATCAACCGCAAGTGATGATTGCCACTGGAGAAATATCCGGCTACGAAGCACTGGTTCGCTGGGTGCATCCCGAGCGCGGCCCGTTGCGTTCGTCAGAGTTTATGCCCATAGCCGAGGAATCCGGCCTGATCGTTGCGCTGGGCGAGTGGGCCATGCAGGAAGCGTGTGGTTGGGCCGCACAGTGGCAGCGCAACGGAAAACGTTTACGCCTCGCGATCAAGGTGTCGGCACGGCAACTCAATGCCAGAAATTTTGCAGACATGGTACTGCGCATTCTCGACCATACCGGCTTTGATCCCGGTTTGCTGGAGCTCGAAATCACCGAAGACACCATTACCAAGCAATACGCCGCTGTCTTTAAGGCTATGCAGGTACTGGGTCCCTTGGGCATAAGATTGTCCATCAGCGGCTTCGGCAGCAGTTACTCCAGTCTGATCTACCTGAAACATTTACCGATACACAAGTTGAAAATCGACCCATCGTTCATCCGCAACCTTGACGATCCGCATGATGCCGCGATCGTGCGCGCAACCATACAATTCGGCCGCAACCTGGCATTGCAGGTTGTTGCTGAAGGCATAGAAACACCGGCGCAATTCGATTTCTTACTGAGCGCCGGTTGCGATTTGGCGCAGGGCACTATCTGGACCACTCGCAACCGCTCGCGAAGCACCTCGGCTTGACTGAATCCGTATCATCGCCATGAGGACCTCCACACGCCACGCCACTTTATGGCGAATGAAATCCATGCCGGGTTTCATCATGTTAGGGATGCTTAACGCGTTCGCGGCACTGGCCATGCTATTGCTGGGCACCGCCGTGCGAGCGGCGCAAAAGCAAACGCCGGCTGACTGCCAATACCGCGGCAAACTGGATGCGCTCTACTGCGATGAAAACAAGGATCTCGTCGCCGACCCACCCAAGGACACGACGCGCTTCAAAAATCCATCGACGCTGACCTTCAGCTACACGCCAGTCGAAGACCCTGCCATCTACGAGAACATATTCAAACCATTTACAGAATATCTTGCGCAGTGCACCGGCAAGCGAGTGGTTTACTATCGAGCGCAATCCAATGCCGCGGAGATTGAGGCGATGCGCCTGGGCCGTCTGCATGTTGCTGGCTTCTCGACCGGGCCGACCAACTATGCCGTAAACCAGGCGGGTGCAGTACCTTTCGCGGTCAAGGGCAATGAAAACGAGCTGCTGGGCTACCGCCTGATTTTGCTCGTCAGAAAGGATAGTCCTTACCGTAAGCCCGCCGACCTCAAGGGCAAGAAAGTGGCGCACGTACAACCCTCATCCAACTCGGGCAATCTCGCACCACGCGCCCTTTTCCCGGCACAGGGCCTGATACCCGACCAGGATTACAAAGTACTTTACTCAGGAAAACACGACAATTCCATTGCCGGGGTCGCCAGTGGCGAATATGATGCCGCGCCGGTCGCTTCGGGCGTATTCAAACGCATGGCTGCGCGCGGGCAGATCAAGGAAGATGATTTCCGCATAATCTGGAGCAGCGAGTTATTTCCCACCACCTCGTTCGCCTACGCACACGATCTCGAACCCAAGTTGCGTAACACCATTATCAAGTGCTTCTACGACTTCCGTTATCCCAAAGATATGCAGAAAGTCTTCGAAGGGGCAGACCGGTTTCTGCCAATTACCTATCAAAAACACTGGGCTATCGTGCGCAAGGTTGCCGCCAGCAGTGAAGAAAAATTCAACGATGCGCTATTTGAATCGTTGAAAAAAGAGAAAAGCGAAGGGAAAGGATCAACAAAATAGCATTCTCAAATCGCCTTGCCGGCGTGATGCGCACATGCCGCGGCCAAGCATCGAACGACCATTATTTGTTGGGCAATGAACGCTTCGCCACGCAGGCAGCGCAGGCTTTGGGACGGCGTGCGGCGCCGGGCAAATCAGGCCGCTCTCGCGGAGCAAGCGCGCCGGAGTCGAGGGAATTGATTAATGCGTAACGAAAACCATGGTCTGCCCTCTATTCTCTGATGGCTTTGGTGTGCATCAAAAGCAGAGCTTATGATATTCAATAATATTGTTTAAAAACAAATACTTACATATTATGGTATAGAGTAGAGAACAGGCTCGAACTTCACCTTTCTGCGTGGTGCTTCACACCCGTAGGAGTTGGTGGCGCGTGCACAAGCGCTGGGTTATTCAGCGCTGGCGATTACGGAAGCTAGACTGGCGCTGGAGGCGAAAGTACTCGATAAGCTGGCAGTGGATGATCCGGAATTGTCTTACTTCCGGTTGGGTGCAGGACTTCGAAATAGCGAATATTTTCTGTACAAGAGTTCGAACGCTGCCTCGCCAATCTCCCTGCGATGCTAATCCACTTTGATGCCCGCGTCTTTGATCACCTTCGCCCATTTCGGGATCTCGGACTTTATCGCCGCGGCAAAGTCATCAGGCGAGCTGCCGATGCCCTCCAAGCCCAAACTGGTCAGTTTCGCGCGCAGGTCGGGTGCCGCGAGCACCTTGACGGTTTCGGGATGAAGCCTGCCAATAATTGTAGACGGGGTCCTGGCAGGCGCGAGTAGTCCGGACCATGATGCAACTTCGAATCCGGGATATCCGGACTCGGCGATGGTCGGCAACTCCGTGGCCAACGGGAATCGGTTTAAAGAGGTCACAGCGAGTGCACGTAGTTTCCCTTCACGGGCCAAAGGCAAGCCCCCCACTATGGAAGAGAACATTGTCGTGACGCGCCCGCCAAGCAGGTCTCGAATAGCTTCAGCCCCACCTTTGTAGGGAATGTGCCGAAGGTCTACGCCCGCCACCGATTTGAACAACTCAGCAGTCACGTGAGGAAAGCTGCCGGAAGAGGCGAACATCAGCGCTCCGGGTTGCGCTTTGGCTAAGACAACCAACTCCTTAACGTTCTTCGCCGGCACCGCGTTGTGCACGACCAATAAATACGGAGACACGGTAAATTGTGACACTGGCGCGAAATCTTTCACCGGGTCAAATGCGACCGTGTACAGGCTCGGATTGAGTACAATGGTTCCTTGGCCAAGTAACCCCAGCGTGTATCCATCCGGTGCTGCTTTCGCGACGCGTTCAGCAGCGATGTTGCCGGCGGCGCCTGCGATGTTGTCGATCACAACCGGTTTTCCGAGCGCCTCGGTTAATTTTTGACCGAGCAGTCGCGCGACCGTATCCGGTTGACTGCCGGGCGGAAAACCGATGACGATGCGAATCGACTTTTCCGGATAGGTAGTTTGCGCTGCCGCACTCCACACGATCAACAGCGCCAGCGTGCCTAACACGAGATTAGAGATAGTTTTCATGCGTTTTTCCCGTAATACATTAATTTTTTTGCCGGACGGCACTTTTGCCTAAGGCTCAAACTAACAGAAACCAACAGGGTCAGTTCTTGACCTTGCATCCAATACAAAAAGTGCAACGTAAAGCGAACTTTGGGATCGCGTCTCGCAATATAGCAGCGACAGCCACGCTAATAGCTCACAGCCAACTGTATTCCGGTCGTTTGGCGCTGATGCCGCCGCCGGCAGCGCCCGCTGAAAGCGCCCCGCAAAAATTCCACGCACGGTAATGTCTTCATCCAGTTCTTCCCAGCGCAACGCGTAGCCGTGAAGCCGCAAGGTGACTTTCTGTAATTGCTCATTCGTGGCATGGCTCAGGCGGTCGAATCGGTCAGCGGGAAATCCTGGCTGGCGGCCATCCGTGAGTTCGACGAACACGGTGCGGCGATCAACCTACACGCGGGAGGCAAGCACTTCAAATTCAGCGGCGGTGGAATTCATCGTATTTTCCTTTCAAGAAACAACAGAGGGCAGACCACGATTTCGCCCAACTTTTCCAGCTTTCCGATGATGTAGTTTACCGTGTTGCCGCACCAACCATAGAGCAACGTCTGTTCGCGGCGGCGGCTGGGCGCTGACGCGCAGGAGGTAGTGGTATCAGAGTATACTGATGTTATATAAGGGCTATCCACTTAGCTCCACTTGCGGCAGAATGTCGAAATGTCAGATGACGTCGAGCAAGTTGCAGCGGATTATCCGGCCAATTGGAGCC
>JAYUAH010000217.1:0-2170 GCA_043741415.1 Betaproteobacteria bacterium | reverse complement strand
TTTCGGGCGCACGGCACAGGGTTTTGGGCAGCGGCTGGCCGTTGATCTCGAATTGAATGTCGCGCTTGTGTACTTCAAGCATCATGGCGTCGAAGGCGGTATCGAGCAGCGGCTGAAAATGCTGGCGCACCGCGGCCTCAACGTAGCCCGCATCGGTCAACGGCGAGAACGCATCCGACAGATTGAGTCTCACCGCCGTGCCCTGTGCATCCACCTGCCCCGCCGGCGGAATCCAGCGCCACGGCGCCTTGTGCCGCGCCGCCATATGCCACTGCGACGCCACATGCGTGGCGCCGCGCCGCGTTTCGGTAATCACTTCTTTGCACGCCAGCAGCGCGAGCTTGATGCCCACGCCCGCAAAGCCGATGCCCTGCCCGCGCGTTTTGGTGCTTGTGGCTAGGTCGTGATAGCGCCGCAGTTCGTGCCGCGGCATGCCGGAGCCGTTGTCGACGATGGTCAGGCTTGCGCTCGCCGAATCGGTGCTAATGCGAATCAGACTTGCGCCGGAATCCAGCGCATTCGCGAGAATTTCGGTCAGTATGGTTTCTTCGAGCGCGCCGGGATACGCGTCACGCAAATCTTCCAGCAGGTGCAGTAGGTCTACGCGGGTTTCGGCCATGCTACTTAACCAGTGCTATCTCGCGCATGTATTTCAGTACGCCCGGATGAATCAGGTCGCGGCTCGGCGCCGCCGCCAGTGTATTAGCGAGCGTGGATTCACTCGCCTGCTCCAGCTTGGCGGCAAATGCCGCGCCGCCTTTGTGCAACGCGCGGGCCAGCCGATACGCCACCTCATCCGGCAGCGACGCACGCGCCAGCACAAACGGCCACGAGCCTACGGAATTCACCGGCGTGCTTTGTCCGGGATAGCTGTTCGCCGGCATGCCCGCGCTTTTTAGGAACGAGTGCTTTGCCGTGATGCGCGCGTTGTCGTCGGCACTCGGGCCGATGAAACGCGCACCGTGCGGACCTTTCGCAATGTCCGCAAACGGCGGCCAGCCCACGCCGCCGCCCCACATCGCCGCTGCACGGCCATCGAGCACCATGGCTGGGCCTTCGCCCGCACTCTTCAACAATATCGGCTGAAAATCTTTTTGAAAATCGAGGCCTATGCCATCCATCACATAGCGCGCCAGCACGATGAAGCCCGAGGTGCCCGCGCCCCACACGATGGGTTTGCCTTTGAGATCGGCGATGGTTTTGTAGGGGCTGTCGCCGCGCACGATGAACATGCCCGCCTGCGAATAGGTGGCATTGATAATGCGGATATTTTTTACCGGCGGCCCGCCGATGCCTTTGATCGCTTCATATAACACTTCGCCGGTGACCAGGCCCAGATCGAGTTTGTCCTGCTCCATCATGGGCAGATTTTCAGTGCTACCCTTGGTGTTGATCGGCTCGATACCCAGCGTGGCGTCGGCTGCGTTGAGCGCCTCGGCGTACGGCCACCCATAAGCCGGAAAGCCGCCGCCGGGCGTGGCGGTGCCGAATATGAGTTTGGATTTTTCTTGTGCGAGGGCCATGTTTCGCGCTCCTGTACCAAGCAACATCAAGGCGGATGCTGCAAGAAATTTACGTCGGTAGTTTCGTCTATTGTTCATGATGATTTCAGGTTAAGCAACACATCGGTTTTTTGCTCCCACAGTTTCGCCACTTCGGTCTGATCCAACTGCCCGCCCAGCCGTTCGACGGCTTCGGCCCACAGCGCGTGCGTGCACTCGGCGAGCGGCGCGTACGCGCCCACGGCTTTTGCGGTATTCACGGCAATTTTCAGATCCTTGGTGATGAATGCCATCGCCATACCCGTGCTGAATTGACGCGTGAGAATTTGCGGCATCACTTTTTTCTCCAACGGATGCTGACGGCCGTTCACCATCGGCAGCAGCGCATCAGCCATGAACTTTGCATCAAGGCCCAATTTTTTGCCGATGGTCATGGCTTCAACCACGTTGATCAGGGCGCAGGCATTGATGTAATTCGCGAGCGCCTTCAACGCATGCGCATTGCCGACGGCGCCGCACCGAATCAAGCTGCGGCCCATGCTATTGAGCAATGGCGTCACGCGCTCAATCGCGACTGCGTCGCCCGCGGCCATGATGTCGAGCGTGCCGTCTTGGGCAAACACCACGCCGCCCATCACCGGCGCATCCACCACACTGACACCACGCGG
>JAYUAH010000216.1:0-2172 GCA_043741415.1 Betaproteobacteria bacterium | reverse complement strand
TGCTCGGCGGGCAGGTGCCGCTGATGTTCTCCAGCGTGGTGGCGATGTTGCCGCACGTGAAAAACAGCAAGCTGCGCGCCATTGCGATCACCAGTGCGAAACGTTCGCCGATACTCGGTGAAGTACCGACGGTGGCTGAAGCGGGTGTAAAAGATTACGAGTCAGGCTCCTGGTACGGCATTGTTGCGCCGGCCAACACGCCGCGCGCGATTGTTGATCGGTTGAATAAAGAAATCGTCGCGGTGGTGAAGTCGAAGGAAATTCAAGATCGTTTGAATAACGACGCGGTGATGCCGGTGGGCAGTTCGCCGGAGGAATTTTCTGCGCACATCAAAACAGAATTCGAGCGCATGGCGCGGGTGCTGCGCGAGGCGAAAATCGTGCTCGACTGATATATCGTAAGTATTTGTTTTTAAACAATATTTTTTTGACTCGTAATGACTACTGAAGTGCTCTACGACGTGCGCGACGGTATCGCCTGGATCACGCTGAACCGTCCCGCAGCGATGAACGCGATTTCCGATACGGTGCGCGCGGAAATACCCAAAGCCATCGCACGCGCGGAAGCGGACGACCATGTGCGGGTGATGGTGTTCAGCGGCAACGGCGAGCGTGCGTTTTGCGCGGGCGCCGACGTCACCGGTTTTAGCGAAGTCGAATCGCTGGTGAAATTGCGCCAGACACGCGCGCACACGCACTGGATTTCGGTGTTCGATCGTGCGCGCAAACCGATGATCGCGGCGATCCACGGTTATTGTTTGGGCGGCGGGCTTGAGATTGCGCTGGCGTGCGACATCCGCATCGCGGCCGAGGATGCGAAGTTTGGTTTGCCCGAAGTGTCTCGCGGCACTTTGCCGGGCGCGGGCGGCACGCAGCGCCTCGCGCGCATGGTGGGGCTGGGTTGCGCGCTCGACATCGCGTTGTCGGCGGACCATGTGAGTGCGCAAGACGCGTTGCGCATGGGCCTCATCAGCCGCCTGGTGGCGCGTGCCGAGTTGCTGAACGCCGCCGACGCGCTGGCTAAACGCATTGCATCGCATGCGCCGCTGTCGCTGCTGCTGACGAAAGAAGCGGTGCGCGGCAGTCTGGAAACCGATCTGCCGACAGGGCTGCGCATCGAAGCGGATTTGGGAACGCTGATTGCGTCGACTGAAGATCGCGTGGAAGCGGGCAAGGCGTTTCGCGAGAAGCGCAAACCGAACTTCAAGGGTCGCTAAAAAAGTCATTCGCAGTCCACTTTATAAAATTAAATAAAATCAAATACTTACGTTGACATCGCTGCGCACAACGGTTTCGCCCCCACGCGCTTTCGGCTAAAATAGCGCGGTTGTTCAAAGCCTATTTCTGTCAGTTTCCTCCAAGGAGAAGCAATGAAAGTTCTGGTCACGGCGAAGCGCGTGATCGATCCGTATGTGAAGGTGCGCGTCAGATCAGACGGCACCGGGGTCGAGACGGCCAATGTCAAAATGACGATTAATCCGTTCTGCGAAATCGCGGTGGAGCAAGCCGTGCGCATGAAAGAAGCCGGCATCGTTACCGAAATCGTGGTGGTCTCAATCGGCGTCGCCCAGTGCCAGGAAACCATCCGCACCGCGATGGCGATGGGCGCCGACCGCGGCATCCATATCGAAACCGCCGAAGAAGTGCAGCCGCTGGCCGTCGCCAAGCTGTTGAAAGCCATCGTCGACAAAGAGCAGCCGCGCCTGGTGATCATGGGCAAGCAGGCGATTGACGACGACTCCAATCAATGCGGGCAGATGCTCTCTGCACTGCTCGGCTGGCCGCAGGCGACGCATATTTCCAATATCACCATCAACGGCGACACGGCGGACATCACGCGTGAAATCGATGGTGGGTTGGAAAAGCTCACCGTTAAAATGCCCGCCGTGGTGACCGCCGATCTGCGCCTGAACGAGCCGCGTTACGTGACGCTGCCCAACATCATGAAGGCGAAGAAAAAGCCGCTCGAAAACATCAAGCCCGATGCACTGGGTGTGGACATCAAGCCGCGTCTGAAAACGCTCAACGTTGCCGAGCCTGCCTCGCGCAGCGCCGGTATCAAAGTGGCCGATGTCAAAGAACTGGTCGCTAAACTCAAGAACGAAGCGAGGGTAATTTAATGGCTGTCCTGGTTATCGCCGAACACGACGGCAAGCAATTCAAACCCGGCAC
>JAYUAH010000215.1:0-2175 GCA_043741415.1 Betaproteobacteria bacterium | reverse complement strand
GCAAACCACCGATGCGCGAGGACTGCCCACACTGGCACCGCTGGTGAATGAAGTCACGCCCGCGGTGGTGAATATTTCGGTGGTCACGCGCGCGCCGATGGAAAACAATCCGCTGTTTCGCGATCCGTTTTTCCGCCGTTTTTTTGGTGTGCCGGAACAACAGCAACGCGAGCAAGCCGCCGGCTCCGGTGTGATCATCGACGCCGCGCGCGGTTATGTGCTGACCAATAACCACGTGATCAAGGACGCCGAGCGCGCTGTCGTCACGCTCAAAGACCGCCGCCAGTTCACTGCCAAGCTGGTGGGCACCGATCCGGGCACCGACATCGCCGTGCTCAAAATCGAAGCTGCGGGCCTGAGTGCGTTGAAGCTCGGCGACTCCGACAATCTGCAAGTCGGCGACTATGTGCTGGCCATCGGCAACCCATTCGGCATTGGGCAAACCGTGACCTCGGGCATCGTCAGCGCACTCGGGCGCAGCGGACTCAGTGTCGAAGGCTACGAAGATTTCATTCAGACCGATGCCTCGATCAACCCCGGCAACTCCGGCGGCGCGCTGGTTAATTTGCGCGGCGAATTGATTGGCATCAATACCGCGATCATCGGTCCTTCCGGCGGCAATGTCGGCATCGGCTTTGCCGTGCCCTCGAACATGGCGCGCGCGGTGATGAACCAGATCATTCGTTACGGCGAAGTGCGCCGCGGCCGCCTGGGTATCGACATGGCGGAACTCACACCGGAGATCGCCAAAAAACTCAACGTGAACACGCTCGACGGCGCCGTCATCGCCGCCGTGCAGGCGGGCTCACCGGCAGAAAAAGCGGGCATGCGCCAAGGTGATGTGGTAACGGCGCTCAATGGCCGCCCGATACGCCATGCATCGGAGCTGCGTGCGCGGCTGGGCCTTACCGCCATCGGCGAAGCCGTCGACATGCAAATCAATCGCGGCGGCGCGCCACGCAGCGTGCGCACGCAGATTGCGCCGCCCGATGTGTCCACCGGCGACGGCCAGGCCATCCCGCAACTGCCCGGTATGCGCGTGATCGAAATCCAGCGCGGTAGTCCGTTGTTTCAGCGTATGCAGGGCGGTGGACTGGTGGTTTCGGCCGTCGAGCAAAACAGCGCGGCGTGGGTCGCCGGCTTCCGTCCGGGCGATATTATTTACGCGGTGAATCGCCGCCGCGTGCAAACCGCCGCCGAGCTGCAAACCGCGTTGCGCGGCGCGCAAAGTTACGCCGTGGGCTTGCTGCGCGGCGACTTTAATCTCACCATCACCTTGCGCTAAGTGCGGTGCCCAGCCCCATGAAAATAAAAACCAACGGCATCGAAATCAACTGCCAGATTGAAGGCGACGGCAACGGCCCGTGGATCACGCTCAGTCACTCGCTCGCCTGTAATCTGCACATGTGGGACGACCAAATGGCCGTGCTCACAAAAACATTCAACGTGCTGCGCTTCGACACGCGTGGGCATGGGCAATCGAGCGTACCCTTCGGTAACTACACGCTCGAACAAATGGCGGATGATGTCAAAGGCCTGTTCGATGCGCTGGGCATCACGCGCACGCACTGGGTGGGCTTGTCGATGGGCGGCATGATCGGGCAAACCTTTGCGCTCAAATATCCCGCCGTATTTCAAAGCATGGTGCTCGCCGACACCACCAGCCGCCGTCCGCCGAATGCAGAGCAAATGTGGGGCGAGCGCGTTGCGATCGCGCGCGACCAAGGCATGGCGGGTGTGCTCGACAGCACGCTCGCACGCTGGTTCACCGCGCCTTACCGCAACGCGCAACTAGCGGCGATGGCGCGCATCGGCGAACAGATACTGTCAACGCCGGTGGATGGTTTTGCAGGTGCGTGTGCGGCGATTGCCAAGGTGGATACGCTCGACCGGTTGCACGAAATCAAATGCCCCGCGTTGGTGATAGTCGGCGAAGAAGACCACGGCACCCCGCCGGAGATGGCCCGCGCCATTCATGAAAATTTGGCGGGATCGGAACTGCTGCTGATTCCATCGGCGGCGCATTTGTCGAATGTGGAACAGCGCGATGTGTTTAATCAGGCGCTGATGGGATTTTTGGGGCGGGTTTCAAGTTGGCGCGGCGTTTGTTAATTGCCCTATCTCTGCCGAATTTCGCATGAGTCTATGGCTTCAACTGCTTCGCAAATCATCCAG
>JAYUAH010000214.1:0-2179 GCA_043741415.1 Betaproteobacteria bacterium | reverse complement strand
GCGCGCTGCGGCGTCGAGTTTAATCACGATCGGCACTTGCCGCTGCGGCAGATTCAGTTTGGGCAAGGCCACGTCGTAGTCGCCGATGGTGGCGATGCGCAGTGCCTCGCCGATAGCGGCAGTGGTGACACCCAGGTCGGCGGCGCGCGCAAAATCGGGCCGCACGGCAAGCTCGGGCCGGATCAGCGCGGCCGTGGAGGCGACCGTGCCCAGTCCCGGTATGCTGCGCAAATCGCGTTCCAGCGCGAGCGCGGCGGTGTTCAAGGCTTGTGGGTCGTCGCCGGTCAACACCAGGATGTATTTTTCGCCGGCGCCGCCGAGCCCGACTTTGCTGCGCACGCCGGGCAATTCCGACAATACGGTGCGCAGTTTCTGCTCCGTAACTTGCTTGCGAAAGGCGCGCTCGCTACGTTCGTTCAGCAGTACGGTGAGTGTGGCTTTGCGCACTTCGGCAGCACCTTGTGGTGCAAACGGGTCGCTGCCCGCAGCGCCGCCACCGATGGTGGTGTAAATGCTTTTGACATACTGCACCGGCGCAACCAGTGCGCGCGCGCTCTCGGCGGCTGCACGCGTTTGCGCGAGTGTGGCGCCCGGCGGCAACTCCAGATGCACCTGCGTTTGCGAGTTGTCGTCAGGCGGAATGAAGCCTTTTTGCAGCAGCGGAATCAGCGCCACGGAGCCTGCAAAAAAAGCGAAGGCGCCGGCGAAGGTGATCCAGCGGTGGCGTATACCCCACGCGGCCGCGCGCAAGTAGGTGCGCATAACCCAGCCATCCTGTGACGTGTGATCGTCGATCGCTTTGAGCAGGTAGGCCGCCATCATCGGCGTGAGCATGCGTGCCACGACTAACGAGGCGAACACCGCCAGCGATGCGGTCCAGCCGAATTGCTTGAAGAATTTTCCGGGGATGCCGCTCATGAAGGCGGTGGGCAAAAACACCGCGATCAGCGTAAACGTGGTGGCGATAACCGCGAGCCCAATTTCGTCAGCCGCTTCCATCGCCGCTTGAAAAGGCGATTTGCCCATGCGCAAGTGACGCACGATGTTTTCCACTTCAACAATGGCGTCGTCGACCAGTATGCCGACCACCAGCGACAGCGCCAACAGCGTCACCACATTCAGCGAGAAACCGAGGTAGTGCATGCCGATAAACGCCGGGATGACCGACAGCGGCAGCGCCACCGCCGACACGAAGGTGGCGCGCCAGTCGCGCAAAAACAGCCACACGACTAACACGGCCAGCAGCGCGCCTTCGTACAACAGTTTCATCGAACCATGGAATTCCTCGGCCACTGGTGTTACAAAATCGAATGCCTGCGTCAGATTCATGTGCGGATAGGTCGCCGACAGTTCCGCCAGCGCGTTACGCACGCCAGCGCCGACGTCGACTTCAATGGCGCCGCGGCTGCGCGTCACCTCGAAGCCGACCACCGGTTTACCGTTGAGTAGCGCCAGCGAACGCGGTTCGGCGATGCTGTCAGTAACACGCGCCAATTCATTCAGCCGCACACGGCGCCCGCCGGGCAGCGACATTTCCATTTGCGCGAGCTCTTCCACCGACCGAACATTGCCCAGCGCGCGTACCGCTTGCTCGCTGGAGCCGATATCGATGCGTCCGCCGCCGGCTTCTTGCTGCGTCTGTCGCAACTGCCGTGAAATTTCACCGGCGGTGACGCCGAGCGAGGCCAGCCGCGCGGGGTCGAGCGCGATGCTCACTTCGCGCGTCACGCCGCCGACACGGCTGATCGCGCCCACACCCGGCACGCGCAACAGGCGCTTGGCGATGGTGTCGTCGACAAACCACGACAGTCCTTCTTCGTCGAACTGGTTGGACGCTACTGCGTAGGCGAGCACCGGGCTGCCGGCAAGATCGAGCTTGGTGACGACGGGGTCGCGCAGGTCGCCGGGCAAATCGGCGCGCACTTTGGACACCGCCGAGCGCACATCGTCGAGCGCTTCCTGCACCGGCTTTTCGAGACGAAACTCCGCGGTGACGGTGACGCTGCCGTCCTGCACCTTGGTGTAAACGTGCTTCAGGCCTTGCAGCGTGGCAATCGAATTTTCGATCTTGCGTGCGACATCGGTTTCCAATTGCGCGGGGGATGCGCCCGGCAGCGCGGCACTGACCGTGATGGTTGGCAGATCGAGATCGGGAAAATTCTGAATCTTCATCGCGCCA
>JAYUAH010000213.1:0-5271 GCA_043741415.1 Betaproteobacteria bacterium | reverse complement strand
CCTGGGGTCAAGTTTCAATGCTGTTCGTTTAAGTCGATCAAACCAAAATACCCTTCGGGCTGAGCTTGTCGAAGCCTTGTGGCACTACCACTGCCCTTCAACAGGCTCAGGGCGAACGGGTATAACCGAACAGCATTGGGTCAAGTCTTGCGCACGCGGGGTCACGTCTTTCAATATAGCACAGCCGGCGGACTCAAAGAGGCCTTGGTCGAGTTGCCTTGCGCAAATAGCCGCAAGGCGTGCATCTGCACTTGCCGGCGTGGTGTCCGAAGTATCCACATCGTCAGCGATACGGCTGAAAGGCATCGCGGAATACAAATTTCGCCACGTCACGCCCTTGCTCGATGCCCGCGATTTTGTCGAAAGCCCAGTGAATGCCGAGGTACATGCGGCTTTGTCCGTTTTCTTCCTCAGCCTGCGATACGGAAGCAAAGGGGCGCGGCTTCAATGGACGTACATTGCCCTCGCGGTCACGCGTAATCCCATTGAACTGGTCGGAGACGAAAGTGAAGCGAATATTGTCCCGGCCATAGAACAGGCGCAATACCTGGAACAGCGCGTCGCCGAAGCCGCTCGGCCCGGTGCCGGCAGCGGATTCGCGAATGCCGGTCACCGGCCGCCGGGATTGTTGCCGGTAAAAAAATCCGCACCCAGGCGCGGCCCGGCATGGTTGGAACCATCGTTGTCGCGCAGCGCGAGAATTGCCGCCGCGGACTGCTTGCCGAGGTCGATACCGCGTGCCCTGCCGCGCGCGTTTTTTATGCGTGCAAGATCTTCATCCAGCAGCGTTTTAAAACGCGGCTTTTGCGAAGGGAACAGCGCCGCCAGCTTATCGTGCGCGGCCTGGGCAATCGCCGCATCCATCGACGTGTCCGACACTACAACCAGATGGGCCGCGTAGCTGCGGTAGCGAAGAACCATTGCATTCACCACGTCGAACATGGCGATGTGTACAATCGCCATGGCACGGCTCGCGCGCGCCGGGCCGAGCTGCTCGCCGAATACGCGGGCCTCGCCGCCGGCGACCGGCGTGTGATCGAGCCCGCTCGCATCGACCGCGATGGTATTCCAGCGGCGAAGGGCCGAATCGCCGTCGGGGTGCCCGCGTTCGAAGACACGTCTATCCGCGCGCGGCTGCGCTTCATACTGATCGCCGAGCGCCTCGCGATGGCCGCCTGGGAAGCCGCCGTCCGCCCACGCCGGATAAATCACCAACCATAAATTGAGCAGCACCAGTTGGAGTGCCCTACGCATGATCCTCATGAGTCACCGCCGAGCAGGTTTAGGCGGTAACAAGCTGATACTCCGCCAGCCGCCAACGCACAAACTGTTCAGACACAATGTTGAAGCAAAATTAATTCTGATTTGCCTCTGTATTATCTGACCAAAATTCAATGCGCAACACTTCGTCTTACGGGCTAAAATTACAGGCGCGTCAACCGTCAGATAACAATAGCGCGCAACGCATAGCCCGTCGTGGTCGTGGTCGTGGTAGCATTTACCGCCTGTTAAATTCCGCGAACAACAGCGTCACCATGCGCCCGGTTGCAGCAGGCATAGCAGCGCATCAATTTGAGAACCGGAGACCCACCATGAGCAGCAACGTCACGCCCGTATTCCGAGCCAAAAAATCCGTCGCCCTGTCCGGCGTCGAAGCCGGCAGCACTGCCCTGTGCACCGTCGGCAAGAGCGGCAACGACCTGCATTATCGCGGCTATGACATTTACGATATCGCCGAGACTTGCGAGTTTGAAGAACTCGCCTATCTGCTGATCCACGGCGTGATGCCTAATACCGCGCAACTGCGTGGCTACAAAAATAAACTGAAACCGCTGCGTGGTTTGCCCGCCTCCGTCAAAACCGTGCTCGAAGCCCTGCCCGCCGCCGCGCATCCGATGGATGTGATGCGTACCGGGTGTTCGGCGCTCGGCTGCGCGCTGCCGGAGAAAGATGATCACAACGTGCCTGGCGCGCGCGACATTGCCGACCGGCTGATTGCCTCGTTCGGCTCGATGCTGCTGTATTGGTATCACTACAGCACCAATGGCCGGCGCATCGAAGTGGAAACCGATGACGATTCTGTCGGCGGCCACTTTCTGCATCTGCTGCACGGCAAAAAACCCAGCGCCGCACACGAGCGCGCCATGCACTCGTCGCTCAATCTCTACGCTGAGCATGAATTCAATGCCTCGACGTTTGCGTGCCGCGTGGTCGCGGGCACGGGTGCGGACATGCACTCGGCGATCACCGGCGGCATCGGCGCCTTGCGCGGCCCCAAACACGGCGGCGCCAACGAAGTCGGCTTCGAAGTGATGAACCGTTACGACACGCCCGACGACGCGGAAGCCGACATTGTCAACCGCGTGCGCAACAAAGAAACCATCATCGGCTTCGGCCACGCGGTGTACACCATCGCCGATCCGCGC
Organism: Betaproteobacteria bacterium; assembly: GCA_043741415.1. GTDB lineage: Bacteria > Pseudomonadota > Gammaproteobacteria > Burkholderiales > SG8-41 > UBA5216. The sequence continues at coordinate 2,845 of JAYUAH010000213.1, read as the reverse complement.
AACAAAATCATCAAGGAAATCGCGCGCAAGCTGTGCAAAGAAGTCAACGACATGAAAATGTTCGACATCGCCGAGCGCATCGAAACGGTGATGATGCGCGAGAAGACCATGTTCGCGAATCTCGATTGGTATTCGGCGGTGTCGTATCACCGCCTCGGCGTTCCCACGTTGATGTTCACGCCGATATTCGTGATCGCGCGCACCACGGGCTGGGCCGCACACGTGATGGAACAGCGCGTGGATAACAAGATTATCCGGCCAACCGCGGTTTATACAGGCCCGGAGAATCGCAAGTTTGAGCCGCTCGCCAGAAGAAAGTAAAAATACCTCACCGCAAAGGCGCGAAGGACGCAAAGAAACACCGCAAAGACGCCCTTGATTTTCTTTGCGTTTCCCTTGCGCGTCTTTGCGGTTATGAATTTGCTATTACTCACTGGAACCCACCATGTCTGCACCCATCTCCAACACCCGCACTAAACCCGACCAAGTCCTCACCGACATCGCCACCTACGCAGCAAAATACGCTATCAAAAGCACCGAGGCCTACAACACCGCGCGCCTGTGTTTAATGGACACACTCGGCTGCGGCTTCGAAGCGCTGTCGTATCCCGCCTGCACCAAATTGATGGGACCGATCGTGCCCGGTACCATCGTGCCCAACGGCGCCAAAGTACCCGGCACCTCGTATCAACTCGATCCGGTGAGTGCTGCGTTCAACATCGGCTGCATGATCCGCTGGCTCGATTTCAACGACACCTGGCTCGCCGCAGAATGGGGCCACCCGTCGGATAATCTCGGCGGCATACTCGCTGTCGCGGATTGGCTATCGCGCAACGCGGTCGCAGGTAACGCAACTGCGGGCAAAAAACCGTTGTTGATGCGCGATGTGCTGACCGGCATGATCAAGGCGCACGAAATTCAAGGCGTGATTGCGCTGGAAAACAGTTTCAACCGCGTCGGCCTCGATCACGTGGTGCTGGTGAAAGTCGCCTCCACCGCCGTGGTTGCGAACATGCTCGGCTGTTCATACGACGAAATCGTCAATGCGGTATCGAATGCGTGGATCGACGGGCAGTCGCTGCGGGCGTACCGTCATTCGCCGCAGGCCGGTTCGCGCAAATCATGGGCGGCCGGGGACGCCACCAGCCGCGCGGTGCGCCTTGCGCTGATGGCGCACAAGGGCGAGATGGGTTATCCCTCCGCGCTCACCGCCAAAACCTGGGGCTTTTACGATGTGCTGTTCAAAGGTCAGCCGTTCAAGTTCACGCAAAGCTACGGTTCGTACGTAATGGAAAACGTGTTGTTCAAAATTTCGTTCCCCGCCGAGTTTCACGCGCAGACCGCGGTGGAATGCGCGGTCACACTGCACAGAGATGTCGCGCAGCGCCTGAACGACATTAAGAAAGTCGTCATCACTACCCACGAATCCGCGATTCGCATCATCGACAAAAAAGGCCCGCTCAACAACCCGGCGGACCGTGACCACTGCATCCAGTATATGTGCGCCATCGGCCTCATCAAAGGCAATCTCACCGCCGCCGATTACGAAGACGACGTCGCACGCGATCCGCGCGTGGATGCGCTGCGCGACAAAATGGAATGCGTCGAACACAAGCCGTGGACCAAGGATTATCTCGATCCAAAAAAGCGCTCGATTGCCAACGCAATCCAGGTGTTCTTCAAAGACGGCAGCAAGACCGCCAACGTCGTGGTCGAATATCCCATCGGCCATCGCCGCCGCCGCAAGGACGGCATACCGCTGCTCGAAGCCAAATTCAAAACCAATCTCGCGCGGCGTTTTGCGGAGAAACAGCGCAATGCGGTTTACGAGTTATGCAAAAACCAGAAACAACTTGAAGCGACACCGGTGCATGAGTTTGTGGACATGCTTGCTTTGTAAGCCAAGATTTACTGCCCCAGCGCCCGATTCACCTTCGGCATCACCTGGGTCGCCATCAACTTCATCGAACGCCGCGCAAGCTTTGAATCCATCCAGTCGTGCCCGCAATACAGCAACGTGCCGAAGTCGCCGATGGTTTCTCTGAATTTGAGTATTTGATCCACCACTGAATTTACGCCGCCGGCGATCACCAGCGTATCGATTACGAACTCCGTGGTTACCGCTTCGTCAGGCATCGACAAATCGGGCTTGTAGATGTTCGCCGCGCCGCGCGCGCGGCGTTTGGTGAGCAGGTTATTAAAATAAAAACCGTGTGGGCCTTGTATAGACTTGCCGTAACGCGCGGCGGTCGCATCGTCATCGGCAACAAAAATGCTTTTGCACACGCGCCAGTCCTGTCGATCGGCTTTAAGGGCCGCCAACTCGCAGCCTTTTTCATAACTCGGAAAATGCGTCGCCACCCAGTTGGGTTGCAAAAAGTTCGCCGAGATCGGCTTCCAGCCGCGTTGTGCCGCTGCGGTGACACCTTTCGAAAACGGTTCCACCACCGTCACCATAATCGGCGGATGCGGCTGCTGATACGGCTTGAGCATCACGCCCTGCCCCACTTCGGGAATCATGGTTTCGCCGGTGCTGATGTTCCAGAATTCGCCTTTGAGATCATACGGCGGCTTGCCGGCCCAAATGCCGAGGATGTGGTTGATCGACTCGACGAACATTTTGGTGCGGTCGTTCTTGATGTTGCCGAACACTTCTTGATCCGAACGCAGGCCACCGGGCCCGATGCCGAACATAAATCGTCCTTCGAGCAAGTGATCGATCATCGCCACGTTTGCCGCCACCGCCGCCGGATGACTGTTCGGCAGATTCACCGTGCCGCTGCCCAAACGAATTTGTTTGGTCTCGTGTGCGAGGCTGGCAATGAACGCCAAACACGACGGAATA
>JAYUAH010000212.1:0-5276 GCA_043741415.1 Betaproteobacteria bacterium | reverse complement strand
GCCCGTGGCCCAGGCATGATACGGCCGCACCGCCGGAAGCATCCAGATAACGCCGGCCTTCGCGGTCGATGAGATACGGGCCCTCACCGCCAACTGCTATCGGCGGCTGGGTTTTCGCGTCGCGATGGAAGACGTGATTCATGGCGTAAAAAAAGCCGCAGTATGAGCTGCGGCGTCGACTGCATTAAACAACATGAGGATACGCGGAATCAGGCCCGCAGCAGAGTCAGTATATTCTGGATCTCTGTGCGCAACACGCCCGCCTGTGCGATGGCCGCGGCACCGGCAAGGGCATCGGGCGAAGCAGCAGTCATGTCGCCACCGCGGAATTTTCCGTTGCGCGCGCCATCGATGGATACTTCATCCAACTGGTTGCGCGCGCCGCTGATGGTGAAACCTTGATCGTAGAGCAGTTCGCGAATGCGGCGTATCAACAGTACTTCGTGGTGCTGATAATAGCGGCGGTTACCGCGCCGCTTAACCGGTTTGAGCTGCGTGAATTCCTGCTCCCAATAACGCAGCACATGGGGCTTTACGCCGCACAACTCGCTAACTTCACCTATCGTGAAATAGCGCTTCGCCGGGATCGGCGGAAGCTGCGTTTTAGGAAGGCTTTCCATGGTGGGCCTGCTCCACCATCGCCTTTAGCTTTTGCGAAGCATGAAACGTAACAACGGTACGCGCGGTAATGGGAATTTCTTCCCCAGTCTTGGGATTGCGACCGGGACGCTGCGGTTTAATGCGAAGCTGAAAATTGCCAAAACCGGATAGTTTTACCCCTTTACCACCCTTACTGTCTTCAAGAGCATGGCGAACCTCTTCAAAAAAGGCTTCGACCATGTCTTTGGCTTCACGCTTGTTAAAACCTACTTTTTCAAACAACAAATCGGCGAGTTCAGCCTTCGTTAAAGTCATGTGTCCCCTCTTAGCGAAGCTTGGCGTTGAACTGGTTTTGCAGTATTTTTATGATTTCCGAGATTGCGGAATCGACTTCCGCATCGGTCATTGTTTTATGAGTATCCTGTACTAACATCCTGAATGCAAGACTTTTTTTGCCGTTTTCTATGCCTGGCCCGCGGTAAATGTCAAATACCGCAAACTCGGATACGACGCCTGGTTTTTGTGCATTGACCGCATCCAAAATCGCTTGATACGGCGTATTTTCCTCAAAAACCGCTGCCAAATCGCGCCAAACCGGCGGGAACTTGGATACCCCGATAAAGTCCGGCACAACCGCCATTGCAGCCGCCTCCAGCGCCACCTCGAAGAGTACAGGCACTGTTGACAGATCGTATTTCTGCTGCCAGCGCGGATGCAGTTCACCGATCCAGCCTACGGCGTTGCGATCCAGTAACACGCGCGCACTTTTGCCGGGGTGGAATGCCGGATGCAGCGCAGCCGCGAACGTCAATTGCCGCGGTTTGAATAGCGCTTCGACATCGGCCTTCACATCGTAAAAATCCACGGTGCGCGGGGGACGAGCGCCCCACTGCTCGCCCAACGCGTCGCCGCACGCTGCCGCACCGATACGCCACGGCTGTGCATACTCAGCGCCGACCTGTGTAAAGCAGCGCCCCACTTCGAATACGCGCACGCGCGATTGTTTGTGATGCAGATTGTAAATGAGCGTATTCACCAGCCCACCGATCAAACTCGAGCGCATCACCGCCATTTGACTGGCGATCGGATTCGCCAGTGCAATCGGCGCCGTGTTATCACAAAAATCCTGCTCCCACGCGCGGTCGACAAAGCTATACGTCACCACCTCTTGATAGTCGCGCGTCACCAACGCGTTACGTAACGTAGCCGTCGAGCGGCGCGTTTCCGCCACCGGCAATGCGCCGGCCACCGCAACCGGCGCGGCAGACGGAATATGGTTATAACCGTGAATGCGGGCGACCTCTTCGATGAGGTCTTCTTCAATGGCAATGTCGAAGCGATAAGCCGGCGGGGTGACGAGCAACCCATCCGCAACCGACTGCTGTTCGAAACCCAAACGTTTGAATATACCGGCGATATTTTCAGCCGGTAGCGTCACGCCCAATACGCGCTCCACTCGGGCAAAGCGCAAATGAATTGGTTTACGCTTTGGCAACGGCGCCACAGCCTCTACAACCAGCCCGGCACTGCCGCCGCAAATATCCAGCACGAGTTGAGTAGCGCGCTCCATCGCCTCACGCGCACCGGCGAAATTCACACCGCGCTCAAACCGGTACGAAGAATCCGAGCCGAACCCCAACACCCGCGACTTGCCGGCAATCACATCTGGATCAAAGTAGGCGGCTTCCAGAAAAATATCCTGCGTGGCATCGCCGACAGCGCTTTGTGCGCCGCCCATAATGCCGGCCAGCGCCAATGCCTTTTTGTCGTCAGCAATCACCAGAAAATCAGCACTGAGCTCGCGCGTTTCGCCGTTGAGCAATTTCAGCGTTTCGCCCGCGCGCGCGAAGCGCACGTGAATGCCACCCTCAATTTTGGTGGCGTCAAACGCGTGCATGGGCTGACCGAGTTCCAGCATTACGTAATTGGTCACATCCACGACTGCATTGATCGAACGCACGCCGCTGCGCTCCAAGCGGCGCGCCATCCACGGCGGCGTCGGCGCTTTGACATTGACACCACGCAGCAAGCGGCCACAGTACAGCGGGCACGCTTGGGGCGCGTCCAGCGCAATCGTAGGTTGCGCATTGTGCGTAGCCGCTACAGGTGCAACCCGCACCGCTTGCAGTTGACCGTCGCACAAGGCCGCCACTTCGCGCGCCATGCCGCGCACGCTCAAACAATCGCCACGATTCGGCGTGGGTTTGCTGTCGAACACGTTGTCGTTGAGGTCCAGCACATCGCGCAGATCAGCACCAATCGGCGCATCGGCGGCAAGTTCCAACAATCCATCGGCCGCTTCACTCAAACCCAATTCGCGCGCGGAACACAGCATGCCGCTCGAATCGACGCCACGCACTTTGGCCGCTTTGATTTGCATGGCCGGCAAGGTGGCGCCCACCAGCGCCACCGGCACGCGCATACCGGGCCGCACGTTGGGTGCACCACATACAATAGTCAACGGTGTTGCGCCCGTGTTGACCTGACATACGTTGAGCCGATCCGCATTCGGGTGTTTTTCGACCGACAACACGGCCCCCACCACCACGCGATCAAACGCGGGGGCCACAGGCGCGACACCTTCTATCTCGATACCGCCAAAGGTGAGCAAATCCGCCAGTTCACCAGTGGACAGCGACGGATTGACCAGCGTGCGCAACCAATTTTCAGAGAATTTCATGGCGCGCTACCGGAATTGGCGCAAAAAACGCAGATCATTTTCGAAGAACAATCGCAAATCGTTCACGCCATAACGCAGCATTGTGAGTCGATCCAGACCCATGCCAAAGGCGAAACCCTGATGCTTCGTGTTATCGATGCACGCGTTTTTCAACACGTTCGGATGCACCATGCCGCAGCCGCCGATTTCCAACCAACCCTCGCCGAAACTCATATCGATTTCAGCGGACGGTTCGGTGAACGGAAAAAACGACGGTCGAAACCGTACTTGCAAATCGCTACGCTCAAAAAAGAGCCGGAAAAATTCTGTGACCACGCCCTTCAGATTCGCAAACGTCACGCGGTCATCGATCCACAAGCCTTCGACCTGGTGAAACATGGGTGAATGCGTGGCATCGGAATCCACGCGATACACGCGCCCCGGCGCGATGATGCGTAGCGGCGGCTGGTGCGTCTGCATGTAGCGCACCTGGATGGGTGACGTATGCGTGCGCAGCAAATGCTTGCCGCCTTCCACATAAAACGTGTCGTGCATCGAACGCGCAGGATGATTTTCCGGTTGATTCAAGGCGGTGAAGTTGTAGAAATCGGTTTCGATCTCAGGGCCATCGGCGACTTCAAAACCAAGTGAATGAAAAATCTGCTCGACGCGTTCGAGCGTGCGCGACACCGGGTGCAGTCCACCGATGTCCGAGCCACGACCGGGCAGCGTCACATCTAGCGATTCTTCTTTGAGCCGCAGTTCGAGCTTGGCGTTCTGGATGCGCTCGCGTTGTGCTTTAAGCGCGTTTTCCAGCTTGTCCTTAGCCGCATTGATACGGCTGCCCATGGCGGGCCGCTCCGCTGGCGGCAGCTTGCCCAGTCCTTTGGCCAGTTCGCTGATGGCGCCGGATTTGCCCAAGAAGCGCGCCTTGGTCTGCTCCAGCGCGTCGGCGTCATCTATACCCGCCAATACGGCCAATGCATTTTCTACAATAGAATCAATATCTTGCATACTAATTTTGGATTATGACCGGTTGCTATTCCAAAGAAGGCAAATCGTAGCGTAAAAAAAAGAGGCTGGTGAGCCTCTTTTTCCCAAGGCTGCGTTTGCGCGCAGCACCTGTCTTACGCTGACGCGGCGACTACCGGCAGGTGCGCTTTGGCCGCTTCAACAAACTTCGCAAAAGCAGGTTTATCGAGCACTGCAATGTCGGCCAACACTTTACGATCCACTTCAATTGCGGCCATTTTCAGGCCATTCATGAAGCGGCTATAGGTCATACCATGTTCGCGCACGGCCGCGTTAATACGGGCGATCCACAGGGAGCGGAACACGCGTTTTTTGTTGCGACGGTCGCGATAGGCATACTGCCCGGCGCGCATCACCGCTTCATTGGCGACCCGAAATACGTTATTACGACGACCGCGAAAGCCCTTGGCTTTCTCGATCACTTTTTTGTGCGCCGCGCGCGCAGTGACGCCACGTTTGACTCTAGGCATGGCTGGTCTCCTTAATACGGCAACATGGCACGGACGGCACGCAAATCAGATGCGTGAACTGCAGTACCACCGCGCAGTTGACGCTTGCGCTTGGTGCTTTTCTTGGTAAGTATGTGACGCATAAAAGCCGATCCGCGTTTGATTCCGCCGTTGCCTTGCTTGCGGAAACGCTTGGCCGCGCCACTCTTGGTCTTGAGTTTCGGCATGACTACCTCTGTTTTAACATAGCGCCAGGTGCTTGCATGTTGCAAGACTTTCGAACCTGGACAACTACTTCTTGGGTGCTACTAAACTGCTTTACACAAACAACTGAACTACTTCTTTTCAATCTCTGCAGGCACAGCCACCGCTTCTGCTACAAGGGCCGCCTCCGGCGCCACTGCGGCCGCCTTGGCTTTTATTTCTGCGGCACCCGGCGATGCTTTCGGTGCGCTTTTCACTACCGGCTTGCCGGTTTTTTTGGGAGACATCACCATCACCAATTGACGTCCCTCCATTTTCGGAAACTGTTCTAC
>JAYUAH010000211.1:0-5282 GCA_043741415.1 Betaproteobacteria bacterium | reverse complement strand
CACGCCGAGCGCTTGCACTACCGCGCCCGATGTTTCGCCACCCGCTGCGACCAGTTTGGTGACGCCGCCTTGTTCGATCAACGCCTTCGCCACTGCGGCGAGCGCGGCTTCGGTGATCTGGCCGGCGCGTTCGACGCCGAGTGCGGCTTGTACGCGCTTGACTTCATCCGGAGGCGCGGTGGCGTAGACCAGCACCGGGCCTTTGGCGATATCGTCGAGCGCTTGTTTGACGATGCGTGGCAACTCATTCGCATCAGCGGCGAGGTTGAGTGTGTCGACGCGGATCGCTTGCCGGCCAGCGTCGAGCCAGTGCTTCACCTGGCCGTTGGTTGCGAGCGAACACGACCCAGACACCACCGCGCTGCGCCCGGTGAGTTTGGGTAATTGCGCGGCTTCAGCAGCGTGCTTGAGATGGCCGGCGTCGTGGTGATGCAGCGCCAGCCCCAAGCCGACGCCGGAGCCCGCCGTGACGAGCGGCATGTCTGCACAAGCGCTGCCGATGGTTTTGAGATCGGCGTCAGACACCGCATCAACCACGGCGGCGCCGATGCCCTCGGCTTTCAATGCGGCGATGCGCTCGCGCATCGCGTCCGCGCCGCGCGCGACCGTGTCGTACTTGATCAGGCCAACTTTGTGCGCCGTCTGTGGCTGCAACACGCGCACGAGATTGGCGTCGGCCATCGGCGTGAGCGGGTGATCCTTCATGCCCGATTCACTTAGCAACACGTCGCCGACATACAGATAGCCGCGAAAAATCGTGCGGCCGTTTTCCGGGAAAGCGGGGCAGGCGATGGTGAAGCCGGTTTTTAATTCCTTCATCAAGGCATCCATCACCGGGCCGATGTTGCCTTTGGCGGTGGAATCGAAGGTGGAGCAGTATTTGAAATAAATTTGCGCAGCGCCATTGGCCTTGAGCCATGTGAGGGCGGCGAGCGATTGGGCGATAGCGTCTTCCGGCGCAACGGTTCTGGTCTTGAGGGCAACGACGATGGCGTCCACTTCGGGGGCGGCCGCTGAAGGCACACCAATCGTCTGAATCGTGCGCATGCCGCCGCGCACCAGCATGTTCGCAAGATCGGTGGCGCCGGTGAAGTCGTCGGCGATGCAGCCTAGTAGCATGGTTTTGATGCCTATTCGAGAATGGGGGTCAAACCAGATTTGCGGGCTTGAATAAGCTCCTGCCCAGTCGTGGTGGTTTGAAGTCGAAAGTGTGAACCGGGGATGCGGCGATTGCTTCGAGCAGAGTCGTTTGCCCGGTGAGCGCGCGGTAATCCTTGATCGTCAACAAGACGTGCGTGGGCTGACCCCTGTCGGTGATCCTGACCGGTCCGCGCTGCGCCGCTTTCTTTGCAGTGCCGGTATTGCGATCTAGCGCGCGGCTTGTGAATGTGGTGACAGACATGATGATTTGAGACGCAGAGTGAATGTGAAGACGTTACACCAAACGATCAAGCCTTTTTCTCCGGCAACGCAATCCCCGTCAACGCCGCGAACATCTTGATCACCGCCGAGTCATCCTCCAGCCCGTGGCCATGCGCGGCAGCGGCGAGATACATCTGGTGCGCGCTGGAGGTGAGCGGCAGCGGGAACGGCAGCTTCTTCGCCGAGTCGAGCACGATACCCAGGTCTTTGATGAAAATGTTTACTGCCGAGAGCGGCGTGTAGTCGCCCGCCAGAATATGCGGTACGCGATTCTGGAACATCCACGACGAACCGGCGCTGTTGGAGATCACTTCGTAGAGCATCGCCGGATCGGCGCCGGCCTTGATTCCCAAAGCCATCGCTTCGGCCGCCGCCGCGATATGCACGCCGGCGAGCAATTGGTTGATCATCTTCACGGTGGTGCCGGCCGGCGCGGCGCTGCCGAGCTTGTAGACTTTGGCGGCCATGGAGTTGAGCATGGCTTCGCATTTGTCGTAGGCGGCTTGTGGGCCGGCCGTCATCATGGTCATCTCGCCGCTGCTGGCGCGCGCGGCGCCGCCCGAGATCGGCGAGTCGAGAAACAGCAAGCCCTGTTCGGTTACGCGCTGTTCGAAATCGACTGCGAGGGCAGGGGCGACCGTGCTGCACATGGCGAAGACGCTGCCGGGTTTCATGGTGGCGGCGACGCCCGCGCTGCTGCTCGCACTGTCGCTCCCATTGCGTGTGCCGAACAGCACGCTTTCGGTTTGCTCGGCGTTTACCACCACCGAGAACACGACCTCGCATGCGGCGCCGAGTTCGGCGAGCGAGGCGCAGGCGGTGCCACCGCCGGTTGAGAATTTTTTTGCCACTTCAGCGCGCACGTCGAACACATGCACGCTGTAACCGGCGCGGCGCAAGGATTGCGCCATGCCGTTGCCCATGGCGCCCAATCCGATCACGCCAACTTTGGTTCCTGTGTTGCCACTCATTCTCAGTTCCCCTCAGTTCTCCTCAGTTCTCCTCAGTTCACTCCTATGACCGCAGCCACGCGATGGTTTGGCGCGCGACTTCGTCGGCCTGTTCGCGCTGCGGAAAATGGCCGCACCGGGCCATCAATTCACGCTGGTAACGCCCGGTGAAAAAGCGCTCTTTGCCGGCCGACATCGCCGGGCTGTTGACCGGGTCATCGGCGCCGTGCAGCACCAGCGTCGGCGTCGTCAGTATCGGAGCCGGGTCGAACTGCGCTTCGAGCGCGGCGTATTCGGGATACGGCGCGGCGTTGCCCCAGCGTACCGTGTACGAATGGATCACGATGTCGGCCCAGTCCGGGTTGTCGAACGATTGCGCGGTGGCATTGAACTCGGCGTCGTCGGCTTTCCAGAACGGCATCCAGATGTTCCAGACGTGGCGCGTGAAGGCGTGGCGGTGGTTGCGCACTACATCGCGGCCACGCTCGGTCGCCATCATCCAGTGGTACCAGTAGTTCTGCATCTGCGCGATGGTGATCGTTTGCTTCGGGCTGTTGGTGCCGTAGCCGACGGAGAGCGCGACACAGTGCGTGATGCGCTCGGCATCGAGCGCGGAGGCGATGTAGGCCGCGCGCGCGCCCCAGTCGTGACCGACGATCGCGTAGCGTTCGAGGCCGAGGCTGGCGGCAAATTCGACCAGGTCTTGCCCCAATGCAACAAGTTGTCCCGAGCGCGGCGTCTTTGGATCGAGAAAGCGGGTCGGTCCGCAGCCGCGCAAATAGGGTGTGATGACGCGAAAGCCGGCTTCGACCAACTGCGGCGCAACGCGGTTCCAGGTCAACGGATCATCCGGCCAGCCGTGGATGAAAATGACTGGAAATCCGCTCTGGGAGCCACTCTCCAGATAGGCAATGTCAAGCAAGGAAGTTTTAGCGGTGTGCATGGAAGTTTCTTTCATCTCGGTTAACGGTGTACCCAGCCGCCGCACACCGGGAATATTTGCGCGACAAAACAGTCCGCCGCATCACTGCACAGGTAGGCGACGAACTGGGTGTCCTCATCGGCTGTCACCAGGCGGCCCAGCGGTACTTCACGGCGCAGACGCTCCTGGAACTTTGGGTTGGCCTGTACCTCAGGCGGGAAATAAGTCGGATTCTCCACGAAGATCTGCGCCACCGCATTGATCTGCACGTTGTACTTCGCTGCTTCCACGCCGGCGGCTTGCACCCAGGCGATCTGCGCGCCGCGCGCCGCGCTGTAAGTCGAAGTGCGCGGCATGCCGCGCAGGGCCGAGCCGCTGCCCATGACCACAATCTTGCCGGAGCGCCGCTGCATCATCGACGGCAGGATTGCCCGCGCCAGACGCGGCAAGGGATCAACCAGAGCGGAGAACGCTGCGCGCCATTCATCATCCGTCGTTTCGGTCACCAGCGTGGTTGGCGCGGGGAAAGCGAGGTTGGCGATCAGCACATCAATCGCGCCCGCAGCGGCGATGGCCTGCTCGACCGCGCGCGCCGGTGCATCCGGCGTTTCAAGCGGGTCGTTGCTGGCGATCACCTGTGCGCCACAGGCGCGCAAGGTGCCGCACAACGCCGGCCCCATAAAGCCATCCGCGTGGGTCACGAGAATGCGCTTGCCGTTGAGTTGACCAGCAGGCATGTTGGGTTCCTTGGAGAATCGATCGGGGCGTGCGGTGATCAAGTCTGGCGCCAAAGGCGGCGCGACGCAATCGCCGCACCTTCGGCCATGACCGTTAGTTTAGCGAAGCAAATCTCCGGATCGACCAAGCCGTCGCCGGCGAAGGTGGAAAAGCCGCAGTCGGAGCCGGCCATCACGCGTTCGCGGCCGACGATGGCGGCGAAGCGCTCGATCCGTTCGGCGATCAACTCCGGGTGTTCGATGTAGTTGGAAGTCGAGCTGATCACGCCTGGGATGAGTATCTTGTCATCGGGAATTTCACGCTTGCGCGACTCGAACACTTTCCATTCGTGGGCGTGGCGCGGATTCGCTGCTTCAAACAACAGCGCCTGCGGTTTGGCCTGCATCACGATGCCAAACAATTTGTCGAGCGGTATGTCACGGTGATGCGGCCCTTCGTAGTTGCCCCAGCACAGGTGCATGCGCATGCGCTCGGCCGGAATGCCCTCGAGCGCCGCATTCAGCGCCTCGACCTGCGCTTGAGCGTGACGCAAAAACGTCTCGTCGCTTTCGTGCTTGAACGTGATGTGGCGGCCCATCGCCAGGTCCGGGCAGTCGATTTGCAGCATGAATCCCGCCGCGATGATGGCCTGATACTCGTCGCGCATGGCGTCCGACAGCGCGCCGAGGTAGCGCTCGTGCGAGTGGTAGTGCTGGTCCGGCTGGAACACCGCGATCACGCCGGGCGAGGCGGCGTTCATGAAACCTTCGTACGGGTTTACATCGCTGGGCGCATCGAGCGATGCACCGCTTGTTGCGCCGCTTGCTTCACCGCGAGGCACGCCGCCAAGCGCCGCGCGAAAGCGCCTCAAATCCTGCTCCAGCGGCGCGCGGTCTTTCACGGCCACCGGGCCCGTGCAGCAGGGCCGCGCCAGCGGAATGCCGCCACCGCGGGCCTGGCTCTGCGCTTTCAGGCGTGCAAAAAAACCAGGGAAATCCTCCAGATCAGCGCTGCGCATCGCGCGGCTGTTGCCGGAAAATCCGGTGAGCCTATCCTTGATGTAAGTGGCGTAAGACGGTTTACTTTGCTCGCCGTCACTCACAATATCGACGCCGCAGGCGCGCTGCCGCGCGACGACATCGCGCACGGCATCCGCCATTACCGCATCAAATTCATCGCGGTCGTAGGCTTCTCCGCCTTCCTTTTTAGCCAGCAAATCAACCACGCACTGCACGCGCGGCAACGAGCCGGCGTGGGTGGTGAGAATCCGG
>JAYUAH010000210.1:0-5285 GCA_043741415.1 Betaproteobacteria bacterium | reverse complement strand
TGGCCGCAGTTCTGCAGTGCGGTTCGCTGTAAACGTTGCGATCTGCCCGTCACCGCAACAATCGAATTCAACACTTACGGGAGCGCTGTGCTTCCGAGTTCGGCCACAAGCGGACAGCTACGGTTACATTTAAAAATTGTGGCGAAAGGCCGACTATACCTTCCCATGGCGAGCGAACTGAAGAGTTGCAATGCGTATACACTGTCCGGGCTTGCTAACTATTGACAACGAGACGGCGTAAAATTTGAGCCTATGGACAGCATTGGCACTGAAGTGCAGTATCCGCGGCTCCGCCGCCGAGTAAGGGCATTTCTGATCGACTCAGTCCTCTTCATCATCATCATTTACGTCTGGATGATTTTCCTTACAGGCCCTGAGCGAATCCCACTTCGCGCTAAAGATATTGGTATTGATTGTCCCAATGGTAGTTCTTGAGCCCGGTCTCGTTGCCTTTACCGGCGGCACGCTAGGTCATCACATCATGGGGTTGCGAATTCGCGACGCTTCGCGTGATCAGAACATAGGAATGCTTCGCGTCACCGCGCGCGCGATCATTCAGACATTCTTGGGTTGGCTGTCATTCATATTTGTGCTGGTGACCCAAAAGCATCAGGCCCTACACGACTATTTCACGTCAACGCTCGTCATCCTACGTCATCCGGCAACTCTTCCCACGCATGAGAAATTTGCCACTCGGACTGAGGACCACATGCAGTTTCTTTACCCGTCTAAGTCACGACGGATTGTCGTCATCTTCTTGTATGTGATCCTTAGTTTTATTGTGGTCAGCGTGCTAGGGGCTGTCATGTTGTCACTGGAATGCTCCATCAAGAACCGCTGTTCTCCGTTGGAAAACATCATCGTGAATTTTGTAAGCATCGTTTGGTTCTTTTGCATTGGCGCAATTATTGTCTTGGGGTGGAGGGGTCTTCTTTATGGTTGCCGCCGTTCGGCTTTACCGCAGAATGCTTCTGCTGATTCCTAACCGCTGCATCGACGCCGACAACTTCGCGGCGGTGCATCCGGGACGTTCGAAGGCCTCCTTTCCGGAAGTCTGAAGGTCTGTTCAGGGTCGACTACTGCCCGCCAGATAAGGTCATGGCTTCAACAGGTCAGCGCTGCAGCGGCGGCTTTTCGCCGTCGCCCGGATGCCGCACGTTTTGCGGCGGTGGAGTCTGCGGCGGACGCACGTTGGCCTGGCGCTGCTTTTCCGCGCGTTCGGCCTGCGCTTTGTCGTGCTGCTGCTGACGCTGCAATTGCCGTTGCTGCTCCACTTGCTGCGCCTGCTGCAACTGGCGCTCACGCTGTTGCTGCACGTCTTGCGTGCGTTGTTGCAGCACCTGGTGTTGCCGTTCTTTTTGCTCTTGAAGCTGCTGTTGTTGCAGTTGCTTCGCCTGTGCGCGTGCCTGCCGTTGCTGCTCCTGTTGCAACTGGCGTTCTTGCTGCCGTTGCGCGTCGGCAGGCGCTGATGCCGGTGGCGTGGTGGTTAGCGGCGGTGTCGCGGTTACGGCGGCGCGCGGATTACCCGTCGGCGCCGATGGCGCTGTCGCTGCATTGAGTTGAGGGGTGGGCTGTAGAGCGGGCTGTACTGAGACCGGATTGCGCTCCGCCGCGCGATCACGCCGCTCGGTCTGTACTGGTACGTTGACCTGCGGCGCCGGCGCGTCTGCAGTCCGGCGCAGCACGGCTGTTTGTTGGACGGGTAGTACCCGTACTCGTTGCCGCTCCTCCGTACCACGTTGTGGTAAATGCGCTGGTGCCGCGGGCGCAGTGGCCGCCATCACTTCGCGCGCGGCCACCGCGGCGGGCAGCCGGGTACCGGCTTGCGTGGACACCAGACTTTGCCGTTCAGGTCGGCTCACCGGCGAGTCATGCGATACGCGCGCCGCGGCCAGCGCCTGCGCCGGCACATTGAGCGGCGCGTCATGTACTTGGCGTGCGGACACGAAAGTGTCGCGCGACACCACCGTGATGCCGGCGGGCGCATCGCGATTGACGTAGCGGATGTGGGTGACGTTATTCACGTTGGTATATTGATTGATCACCGTCACGTTGGTCACGTGCGTGATGTTCACGTTGCGCACGTAAGCCGGGCTGTAGCGATACCACGGGATAAACGGCTCGCGCCAGCCCAATGGCACCCAGCCGACGGCCGGGCCGCTGCTCACACCCACCGACCAGTTGGCACCACCCACGAAGGCCACCAGCGCCGGCGCGTATACCGGGCGCGCGACGCGAGCGCCGGGCGCCCACGCCCATTGGTTGCCCAGCCACACCCAGCGGCCATAGTGATACGGTGCGAAGCCCCACGGCGCGCTGTCGACCCAAGTCCATCCCCACGGCGCTATCCACACCCAGCGGCCATAACGGTACGGCGCCCAGCCCACCGGCACTGTGGACGGCACCCACACATTGCCGTACTGCGCTTCTGCGCGCCATGAGCCGTGTTGATCGAGATCTTCGTAGCCGGTCATTTCTTGCGGCACATAGCGGGTGGCGACAATGCGCTCTTCCTGACGATCGCGCGCGGCAGCCCACGCATCGAATTCGTCGAACGCAGGGGCGGCTGCGTTTTCCTGTCCCTGCGCCGTTATCGTAGTGAACTGATTGTCGCGCAGCGAAAACGGCGCATTGCCCGACAGCACATCCGCCTGGCCGCGTTGCACCAGCACCGTGGTGGCCGTGCCGGCGGGGTCGACGCTCAATCGATAACTGCCGGGCTGCACCAGCAACACCGCACCGCTCGGCGTGCTGATCTCGAAATTTTCACCGGCGTCGAGCCGGCGCAAGCGGACCAGCAGCGTGCCCTGCGCCAGACGCAGTTGGGTGCCGACTTCATCCAGCCGCAGCACGTCCATGCTGGTCAGCGCTGCAATGCGTATGGCGGTGGAGCCGATGCGCATTTCAGCGCGCCCATCTTGATCAGCCCACAAGCGATCGCCGGTGGTGACCGGGCGATTTATCTGCGCCATCCCCCATTCGTTGCTCGCTTCGGCCGGCGCGAATGAAACCGAGCCTGCCAAATAATTGAGCCGGCCCACTTGCAACGGTGGATCGGCGTACGCGAGCGCGGCGCTCGACCATAGCGCAACGGCAATCCATACTTTGAGTATCTTCATCATGCCCTCCGAATAGCGATTACGATCTGACACAGCAGCAGTATAGTTCGATTAACGCACAGGTCTGCCGAATGGACGCAAGAGAAACCCTCTTTTACCTATACTTACAAATGTTTACATCTGCTTGTTTGCGATGGTCGCCATCCGCATGGGCAGACGGTGTGATACCGTAGACGTTGTGCTGCGGCCTGTGCGAGCACGCGCACCACCGTACTCTGACCGCAGTAGCCGTGAGACTATTCATGAATTCAATAAAAAAAATTGCAATCCTTTGTGCTGCACTAATGAATGCACTGACGATTTGCGCGCAGCCTTATCCGTCCAAACCGATCCGCGTCATTTTGCCGTTTCCGCCCGGCGGTGGCGCCGATGTGTTTATGCGGCCGCTGTCGCCGAAGCTTGCAGAACTCACCGGGCAGCAGTGGGTGCTCGACAATCGTCCCGGCGCCAACGGCAATATCGCGGCGGAGCTGACCGCCACCGCGCAGCCCGACGGCTACACGCTGTTTTTCGCCAACAGTTCGCTGGTGATCAACCCGTCGCTCTACAGCAAATTGCCGTTCGATGTGATGCGCGATTTCGCGCCGATCACGCTCGCGGCGGTGACGCCGAGCGTGCTCGCCACGCATCCCTCGTTGCCAGTGAAAACCGTGGCCGACCTGCTTGCGCTCGCGCGGCGTCAGCCGGGCAAGCTCACTTTTGCCTCGGGCGGCACCGGCAACACCATGCATCTGGGCGTCGAGTTACTCAAAAGCATGGCGAAGGTGGATGTGTTGCACGTGCCGTATAAAGGCGGCGGCCCTGCGATCATTGATGTGATTGCCGGGCAATGCGATTTTTTGGTGGTGAACATTGGCCCGGTGATCGGCCACATCCGCGGTGGCAAATTGAATCCGCTGGCGGTCACCGGCAAAACGCGCGCGGCAATACTGCCCCATGTGCCGACGGTTGCAGAATCAGGCTTGCCCGGTTACGAATCTACC
Source organism: Betaproteobacteria bacterium (assembly GCA_043741415.1). Taxonomy (GTDB): domain Bacteria; phylum Pseudomonadota; class Gammaproteobacteria; order Burkholderiales; family SG8-41; genus UBA5216. The sequence continues at coordinate 1,183 of JAYUAH010000210.1, read as the reverse complement.
ACTTGGTATGGTTTTCTCGGCCCCGCAGCGTTGTCGAAGGATATCGTGGCGCGGGTCAACAGCGTTGCCCTCACGACATTGAAGACCGCCGACACGCGTGAGCGCTATGTTGCGCTCGGCGCCGAGCCGCTCACCAGCACGCCCGAACAGTTTGCCGCGTTCCTGAAAAAAGACTTGCAAGAGTGGGCGAAGGTGGTGAAGGTGTCTGGTGCAAAACTCGATTAGAAAGACGGATGTAATGACCCCGCAAAAAAATGAACCGCCGGTGTGTCCCGGCCCCGACTTAAATCCGCGCAAGCCCTCGTTTGTAATGCCAGCGGGCGCCACCGACTGTCACGCGCACGTGTTCGGTGAGCGCGCAACGTACGGCTATGCGGATGATCGGCTCTACACGCCGCCGTCGGTGCTGCTCAAAGATTACCTGGCCATGCTCGATGCGCTGGGCTTTGCACGCGGTGTGATGGTGCAGACGGGCGTGCACGGCACCAACAATCAAGTCATCATCGACGCCATGGCGCAGACGGGCGGGCGGTTGTGCGGCATTGCGCTGCTGCGCGAGGATGTGTCCGACGCGGAACTCGAAGCGCTGGATCGCGCCGGCGTGCGCGGCTTTCGCGCGAACCTGGTGGCGAAAGTAGGCGTGCAATTCGACGCCGCGAAAAGAATCGCCACGCGTGTCGCACACTTGGGTTGGCACGCACAGTTTCTGATGGATGTCGAAAATTTTCCCGATCTCGAGCGCATTGCCGACACCTACCCGTGCGAGATGGTGATCGATCACATGGGCCGGCCCGATGTGGCGAAGGGTGTGACCACGCCCGGCTTCCAGGCGCTGTTGCGTGCGCTACAGAGCGGACGCGTGTGGTCGAAACTGTCGGCGCCGTATCGCACCTCGCGCGCGCCGATTCCTTACGACGATCTCACGCCGTTCGCGCAGGCGCTGGCGGCCGCCGCGCCCGAGCGGCTGCTGTTCGGCACTGACTGGCCGCACGTGATGATGGAAGGCGCGATGCCCAACACCGGCACGTTGCTGCAGCAGCTCGTGGCATGGGTGCCGGATGCTGCGACGCGTGCGCGTATTCTGGTGGACAATCCCGCGCGGCTTTATCGCTTCTAGCGCAGTGCGTTGCGGGACATCAACGTAACTATTTGATTTTATTTGGTTTTTTTATTGAAATTGGCT
>JAYUAH010000209.1:0-5293 GCA_043741415.1 Betaproteobacteria bacterium | reverse complement strand
GATTTGCTGAAGAATTGTGATAGTAGGTCGGCGTGAATTTGAGCGCTATGCCTTCCTGTTTTTCCGCGGGGGCCTCGTGCTTTTCGGCAGCCGCGCCGCCGAGATCGGCGGACCATGCGGCGCTGCTGATTGTGAGTAGGGTCGCTAACGAAGCGTGACGCAGGCAGATTTGTATTGCACATAATACAGGCGCAACCGTTGTATGACGAGTGAAACCCATAGGTTGCTCCGGTAGAAACGCGACGTTTCCAGTGGGTTACGCTGTGCTCCACCCACCCGATGTTGTTGGCGTGAACTCGTAACTGAATAGCCAGTAATACTGCAACGCAGTGTAGCGCGCATTGCGGGCGCAATGGGTAACATCCGCAGAGAGTATGGCTTCGGTCGGAAAGTTTTTCAGCACGACGTGTTCAGAGCCGTCTTCGAGCCGGCGGCGCTGGTAGGTGTTGCCATCGGCGTCGCTGTGCGAAATCGGCGTGCTGTTGCCTTCGACGTAGAGATTGTCGAGCAGCACGACAATGGCGCCTGCCGTTAATCGCCGATGCAGTGCCGTGAAAAATCGTGCGCGCTCGGTCAACGGGATATGCGACCACCAGAATCCCGCGAACACGGCGTCGAACTTGCCCAGTTCGTCCGGCGGCGCGTAGGCGTCTGCGACTCTGAATTCAACGCGATTCGCAGGCCACGATTTCTCCGCTGCGACATCTAGTGTCTCGCGGTTGGCGTCGATGCCCACCACGTGCTTGGCGACCAGTGCTAGCGTCTGCGTCCAGTAGCCCGTGCCACAGGCGATTTCGAGTACGCGCCGTTTTGCGAACAGCGGCGGTAGCATTGCCTTGATACGTTCGAGATCGTCCTGCCGCTCGGGCTTGTCGTAAATGCGTTCGTACCCGCGCGCACGGGCGGCGTAGTACTGCTTCAGGGGCGTGTCTCTAGACAAGGTAATCTTATTGGGTTGGTTACATTCGCAACAACTTCGCCGCATTGCCGCCGACAATCGCATCGCGCTCGCTGGACGACAAATCCTTGAGTCGCTCCACCACATCCACCGGCCGCGTGTAGCTCATGTCCGCCGGGCAGTCGCTGCCCATCACCACGCGGTCGACGCCGACGAGTTGGATGAGGTTCATCAAAATCTGGTCGCTGTGGGTGATGGTGTCGTAGTGAAAGCGCCGCAGGTAGCTCGACGGTGGCTTAGTCATGTGTTTGCATTCCGCGCGCACGGTGGTGCCGTGATCCATGCGGCCGATCAGCCACGGAAAGGTGCCGCCGGCGTGGGGCAGCATCACATCGAGCTTGGGAAACGCATCCATCACGCCGCCGAATATCAGCGATGCAGCCGCGATGCCCGATTCATACGGATTGCCGAGGAAGTTGCCGAGGTGATACTTGGTCATGCGCTCTTTGCCGACGGGCGCCACCGGGTGCAGAAAAATCGGCAAGCCGAGTTTTTCGCACTGTTCGTATACCGGCCAGAATTCTTTTTCGTCGAGATTCTTGCCGTTGACGTGCGTGGCCATGTAGACGCCGCGGATGCCGGGGAGTGCCGCCGCGCGTTTGGCTTCGGCGACCGCAAGGTCAGGCGCTTGCATCGGCAGCATCGCCATGCCGATGAAACGATTCGGATGTTGGGTGTGCGCCACGGCGCAGGCGTCGTTGAACACCTGCGACAGCTTCAAGCCGAATTCCGGCGGCGCCCAGTACACCATCGGGCTGGTGAGCGACAGCGCGTGCATGTCGACGCGCGCGTCGTCCATGATTTTAAGACGCGTCGCGATGTCCACGTACGGTGGTGCGAAAGTCGGCCGCAGGCGTATGCCCGGCGCCACCATCAACAAGCGGCCTTGTTCGTTGCGCGAAATTTCCGCGCCGTTTTTGCCGCCGTCGCGTTCGAGTAGTTCGCACCATTCGGGTGGAAACCAGTGGGCGTGGGTGTCTAATTTGAGCATGTTCTTCCTTTTGTAAAAAACCCGTTTTTTTTGACCACAGATTTACGTAGATTAACGCAGATGAAAAACCGACTTGTCCTTACCGCCTGCGCGGGAATGACATTGGGGTGTTATCTGTGTGTATCTGTGGCTACAACGATGTTGACCTTAATCCTGCTGCATTTTAGACGCCAGAATAATCTTACGAAATTTTTCCACTTCGAGCTTAACTTTTTCTGAAAACGTTTCAGGCGAACTATTGGTAACCGTATGTCCGGTAGCTTCGAGTTTGTCACGCACTTCAGGCAGCGCAATGATGCGTGAGGTTTCGCGATACAGCGCTTGCACGGTTGCCGCCGGCGTTTTCGCGGGCACGAACAGACCGTACCACATGTCGACGGCGTAACCGTCAAGGCCGCCTTCCGCGATGGTGGGCACCTCGGGAATGCGCGGGCTGCGTTTGGCGCTGGTGATGCCGAGTAGGCGCAGCTTGCCGGCTTCGATGTGTTTGGCGACGGCGACATAATTGGTGAGTGTCATGTCCGATTCGCCGGAAAGAATTGCGATGGTCGCCGGTGCGCCGCCTTTGTAAGGAATATTTTTAATATCGACGCCGGCGGCAAGCGTCATCGCATTGCCGGCAACTTCGCCGGTGGCGCCGGCTACCGCCATGTTGAGTTTGCCGGGGGATTTTTTGGCGAGGGCAAGTAGCTCGCGCAAATTGCGCGCGGGCACTGACGGATGTATGACCAGCGCCAGCGTGGGCGAGGCGATTTCGCTCACCGCGAGAAAATCACGCAGCGGATCGTACGGCAGCTTGCGATACAGCGTGGCGTTGATCGCGTGCGTGCCGGAGTTGCCGATGATCATCGAAGTGCCGTCGGGTGCGCCGCGTGCCGCGGCTTCCGCACCGGTAATGCCGTTGTGGCTGGCGCGGTTGTCGACCACCACCGTTTGCTTTGCGACTTCAGCAAGCTTCGGCGCAATCAGGCGCGCGATATAGTCCGGTCCGCCGCCCGGCGGATTGGGCACGATGAGTTGCACCGCGCGTGTGGGTTGCCACGGCGCTTGCGCACACGCCACGCCGCAGGCGAGTAACAGGCTGCCGGCGTACGCGGGTCGGAAAAATATTTTCATGGTGGTCATGTTGATGTGTGCACTGCATTTTACGTCGCGTGCGGGCCTGCGCGCACTTGCGTTTGCCGCGGCATGAGGCTTGGACTAAGATGCGCGTCATGTCGTGGCAGCAGTAGCGTGTGTTTTTAGTGCGACATTAAAAAATTATTTAAAATCAAATAGTTAGTATATTTCTTCGGAGGCCTTATGAAACTCATGATGTTCAATGATTACCGCTTGGGTGTGTTGAAGGGCGACAGCGTGGTGGATGTGACGGCGATTGCGCAAAAAGTGCCGCACAACGGGCCCGGCGATATGATGAACGGGTTGATCGCGCGCTGGAGCGAATACAAAGGCTTGCTGGAAAAGGCCGCCGCCAAAGGCAAAGGCCTGCCGGTGAGCCAGGTGAAAATCCGTCCGCCGCTGCCCAAGCCCGTCAACATCGAATGCATGGCGGTGAATTACATGGAGAACGGCACGCTGCCCAAGCCCGCGCCGATCAACGCGTTTCATAAATCGCCGGGCTGCATCGTTGGCCACGGCGATATCATGGTGCTGCCGGATATTCCGTCGACGATTTTCGAGGGCGAGGCCGAGTTGGCGCTGATCATCGGCAAGCGCGCAAAAAATGTGAAAGCGGCAGACGCCATGAGTTACATCTGGGGCTACGTCAATTTCATCGACGGCTCGGCGCGCGGCGTGATTCCGGAAAGCAATTCGTTCTATCAGATGAAATCGCGCGATACGTTTGCGCCCATCGGGCCTTATGTGGTGACGGCCGATGAAATCAAGGATCCGCAAAAGCTGCGTGTGCAACTGTGGGTGAACGGCCAGTTGAAGCAGGACTACAACACCGACGACATGGCGCACAAGATTCCGCGCTGTATCGAATTCATTTCCGCCATACATGATCTGGAGCCAGGCGACATACTGGCCACGGGCACCAATCACCGCGGGCTGTCGGCGTTTCAGGATGGCGACACGGTTGATCTGGAGTGCGAAGGCTGCGGCAAGCTCACCATCAAGGTGCGCGACGAACTGAAGCGCACCTGGGCGCGCGAAACGCGCCTGGATCGCCAGCAAAAAGGTATGAAAGGCACGACGCCGCAGTTGACCGGCAAATACGCGGCGACGGGTGGCGGTACCACCGGCGGTTAACGCATGCCGAGTTTTCCAATGCGCGCCCTGCTGGCGATGCTGCTGTTACCGGCGGCATCGCCAGTTTTTTCTCAGCAATATCCGACGAAGCCCATCCGCATCGTCGTGCCCTTTTCCGCGGGCAGCGCCACTGACATACTCGCACGCCTGATCGGCCCGAAATTGTATGAAGCGTGGGGGCAGCAGGTGGTGGTGGACAATCGCGCCAGCGCTGGCGGCACGGTGGCGGGCGGCATTGTCGCGGGGGCTGCGCCCGACGGTTACACACTGCTGCTGCACTCGTCCGGTTTCGCGGGCAGTGCTGCGCTCTACGACAAGCTGCCTTACGACTCGGTCAAGGATTTCGCCGGCATTATGCAAATCGCCGGCACGCCGCTGGTGATTTTGGTGGCGCCCTCGCTCGGCGTGAAAACGCTCAAAGAGTTGATCGCGCTGGCGAAGCAAAAGCCCAAGCAACTGAACTTTGCCTCGTCCGGCATCGGTAGCGGCACGCATTACGGTTCTGAATTGTTCAACCTCACCGCCGGTATCAGCGCCGTGCATGTGCCGTACAAGGGCGTGCCTGAAGCATTGAACGACACGATATCCGGACGCACCCATTATTTCGTCGGACCCACACTGCCGTCGATACCGTTGATCAAAAGCGGACGCCTGTTGGCGCTGGCAGCGACCTCGGCGCAACGTATTGCGCAGTTGCCGGAAGTACCGACCGCGGCGGAGGCCGGGCTGCCGGCGTACGAATACGACGGCTGGTACGGCATACTTGCGCCGGCGAAAATGCCGCGCGCCATCGTCGATCGGCTGCAGAGAGAAGTCGCTCGAATTCTTAAACTTCGGATGTGCGCGACCGCATTGTTGCCCTCGGCGGCGTGGTCAAAGTCAGCACACCGGAAGCCTTCGAAAAACTGATTCGCGAAGAAATCGTCACGCGCCGCAAGGTGTTTACTGCGGCGGGGGCGAAAGCAAATTAGCCAGCCACCACTGCACAAGCCGGTCGATTTGGATTTTTGTTCTTATTTCAAAATGTTGTGCGTATGCTGTGGCGCAACATAATTTATGCGTGCTGGGCACGGCGTTCACATGTTCGCACG
>JAYUAH010000208.1:0-5297 GCA_043741415.1 Betaproteobacteria bacterium | reverse complement strand
CCGCGTAATCCTTGCCCAGCATGCCGATGTTGCCGGAGATGCGCGACGCGATCACCGGCACATCGTTAGCCAGCGCTTCGCTCACCACATTAGCGCCGCCTTCCATGCGCGAACTGATCACCATCAAACGGCTGCGCGCCAGCAAGCGCAAGGCCTTGCCGTGCGCCACCTCGCCCAGCCAGCGGTAGCGCGGCTCGCGCTGCATCCAGGCCGCGGCTTCGGCGGCCATGGCCGCCGACATGGCACCACCGATGTGGGTGACGCGAATGCGGCTGTCCTTGCGCACATGCGCCAGCGCGGCGGCAGCGCGGAACGGATCTTTTTCTTCACGCAAATGCCCGCTGATCGCGACCTCGAAGCACGACTTCAACGGCGGCGCGCGTGGCACGCGTTGCGCGGACTGATACACCACGCGTGTTTTACCGCGCAGCGCCGGCGCGAGTTCCGCGAGGCCCATCGCTTGCAGCACGATCATGCGCGTGGCGAGGTGCAGTGAGGCCTGCGCTTCTTCGTCGCTGCGGATATCGCGATACAGATCGGTGCCGGTCAACGCCAGTATCAGCGGATGATCCGGACAGCACATCACAAAATTGCGTATCGACGCATGGCTGCGGCGTGCGTGCAGCGCCAGCATCACATCGGCCGGCGAGCCATCCCAATCCGTTTGAAGGGTAACTTTGTGACCCAGTTCGCGCAGCATGCCCGCCCACCGCGTGGCAGTGCCGCGATTGCCATTACGCGAGCCGGGTGCGGCAGGGGTGATCAACGCAATTTTCACTGGACGCAATCGAGGTTAAACTAGGCCGCGACTATAACAAACATTGGCCATGACTGACCCGCACTCAAAGCCCGACGCCGCAACGATGTACGAAATGCTGCACGCCGCGCGCCAACGTACCTTGGCATTTGCGCACGCGTTGCGGCCTGCGCAGTGGCTGGGGCCGTACTTGAAAATCGTCAATCCACCGCTGTGGGAGATCGGTCATCTCGGCTGGTTTCAGGAACATTGGTGCTTGCGTTATCACGCGAATGGATCGTTGGCGCCGTCGATCATTGCAGGCGCGGATGATCTCTACGACTCGGCGCTGGTGCCGCACGCTGAACGCTGGCGGCTGGCACTGCCGGCGGTGGATCAAACGCTGGCGTATGTGCACGCGGTATTCGATGCGGTGCTGGCACGCATCGAACGTGACGGTGCGACGCAACACTTGCGCTATTTCGTGCAGCTCGCGGTGTTTCACGAAGAAATGCACAACGAAGCCTTTGCCTACACGCGCCAGACATTGGGTTATGCGGCGCCGCAGCCACGCGACATGGTGCACGAGGCTGGCGACGCTATGTCGGGTGACGCGTTGATCGTCGGCGGGCGCTTTTTGCTCGGCGCGCAGGCCGGCGGCAGCTTTGTGTTCGACAATGAAAAATGGGCGCACGAGGTCGAAGTCAAGCCCTTCAGTATGGCGCGCACGGCGGTGAGCAACGGCGAGTTTGCGAGCTTTGCGGACGATGCGGGCTACACCCGGCGCGAGTTATGGAGCGACGAAGGCTGGCGCTGGCGCACGCAAGCCAACGCTACAGCGCCGCTCTATTGGGTGCAGGCGGGACAAGACTGGCAGGTGCGGCGCTTTGAGCAAACGGTCCCCCTGCCACGCGACGCCGCAGTCATTCACGTTAACTGGTATGAGGCAATCGCCTATTGTAATTGGGCACGCCGGCGCTTGCCGACAGAGGCCGAGTGGGAGTTCGCGGCGGCAACCGCGCCGGGGAACCTTACGCGCAAGCGGCGTTACCCGTGGGGCGACACGCCGCCCACGGCGGCACAGGCCAATCTGTTTGGCGCGGCAGACGCAACCATCGACGTTGCCGCCTTGCCTGCCGGCGACAGCGCCTGGGGTGTGCGGCAACTGTTTGGCAACGCGTGGGAATGGACTGCTGACTGGTTTGCACCGTACCCTGGGTTTGTGTGCGACCCCTATAAAGAGTACTCCGAGCCGTGGTTCGGTAATCACAAAGTCTTGCGCGGCGGTTGCTATGCCACACGCGCCAGTTTGCTGCGCAACACCTGGCGCAATTTCTATACGCCCGACCGCCGCGATGTGTTCGCGGGTTTCAGAACCTGCGCACTCGATTAGGAAATACTTGAAACAAATCACCTCGGCGGATAACGCGCAGTTCAAATCGCTGCTGAAGCTCACGCACTCATCGCGCGAGCGCCGGCTGGCGGGCTATTCGCTGCTGGATGGCGTGCATTTGCTGCAAGCGTATCAGGCGCATGGCGGCGTGCCGGAGCAATTGATTGTGAGCCGGTCGGGTGCCGAGAATCCTGAAATTCAAACGTTGCTGCAGGGCGCATCCAAGGTGCCGGCGCTGCTGTTGAATGACAATCTGTTTAAGGAATTGTCGTCGGTTGCTACACCCACCGGCGTCATCGCGGTGATCAAAACGCCGCGCTGCGAAGCGCTGCCCAACACGCTTGAAACCTGCCTGATGTTGGAAGACATTCAGGATCCGGGTAATCTCGGCTCCATCTTGCGCTCCTGTGCCGCCGCCGCGGTAAAACAAATATTTCTTTCAAAACAAGCAGTCAACGCATGGTCGCCGCGCGTGCTACGCGCTGGTATGGGCGCGCATTTCGGTCTTGAAATTTACGAGCGCACGGATTTGATCGCGTTGGCGAAAATCTATCCGGGGCGCGTGATAGTGGCGCGATCGAGCGCTGCACGCAGCGTGTTCGATAGCGATCTCACGGCTAAGGTGGCGCTGGTATTCGGCAATGAAGGCGCTGGCGTTTCGCATGCGTTAATGGCGTGTGCGCATGAGGCCATCGCAATTCCCATGAGTGGGGCTACCGAGTCGCTGAATGTGGCCGCTGCCGCGGCAATATGTCTATTTGAACGCGTGCGCCGGCTTCAGTAGATGCGCCGTTCGAGCTTGGCCTGCTGCATGATGGTGGTGGCCAGCTCTTCCACCGATTTACGCGTGGCATCGAGAAACGGAATGTTCTCGCGCTTCATCAAGGCTTCGGCGTCGTGTACTTCGCGTTCGCAGTTTTGCAAATCGGAGTAGGTGCTGTTGGGGCGCCGCTCGTTGCGGATGCTTTGCAAGCGCGTGGGGCTGATGGTGAGGCCGTAGAGTTTTTCGCGCAGCGGGCGCAGTGTTGCCGGTAACCGATGACTGGCGAAGTCTTCGGGAATGAACGGGTAGTTGGCGGCGCGCACGCCGAACTGCATCGACAGATACAGGCAGGTGGGCGTTTTTCCGCTGCGCGAGACGCCGACCAGTATGACATCTGCTTCGGATAGATCGCGCGTCGCAACACCATCGTCGTGTGACAAGGTGTAGTTTACCGATTCGATGCGCCGGTAGTAGTTGACCATGTCATTCACGTTATGGGTACGCCCGATCTCGTGGGAAGCGCGTGCGCCCAGCTCGTTTTCGAGTGGCACGATGAAAATCTGGAAGCAATCGAGGAACAGCGCGTTGGCCTTGCCGACTTCGGCGGCGATTTCGGTATGGGCGAGCGTGCTGATGATGATTGGGCGTACGCCGTCGGCGGTGGCGGCGGCATTGATTTTTTGCACGGCGTCTCGCGCTTTATCCAGGCTGTCGATAAACGGCAGGGCGGTTTCTTTCAAAATCAAACCGTCGAACTGCGTCAGCAGACTATGCCCCAGCATTTCAGCGGTAATACCGGTACGGTCGGACACAAAAAACGCACTGCGGAGTTTGTTTGTCATACGGCCATTTAGTCAGGGATAACGCTGCGACGCGACAATTTTATGTAATATACTGCCTTTCGTTGGCTCACACTACTTACCACACGGAACCACGACTATGACCTCGCCCGCGTATGTGCTTGACCTCTCCGCTTTGCGCATGAGTGATGTAGGCACGGTCGGCGGCAAGAATGCGTCGCTGGGTGAAATGATCGGGCATTTGTCGGGGGCGGGGGTGCGCGTGCCTGGCGGATTTGCAACGACGTCTACGGCCTATCGCGATTTTCTGGCGCACGAAGGCTTGGATAAGCGTATCGAACAACGCCTCAGTACGATGAATGTGGATGACGTCAACGCGTTGGCAGTTGCGGGCAAGGAGATACGCAGTTGGATGGTGGCGCAGCCCTTCTCCGGCAAGTTGCTCGCGGCAGTGACGGACGCCTACGCGCGGCTCGAGAAAGAAGCGGGGCCCACGGTGACGTTTGCCGTGCGTTCATCGGCAACCGCAGAAGATATGCCCGATGCTTCGTTCGCCGGACAGCAGGAGACTTTTCTTAATGTGCATGGTCTCGACAATTTGCTGGAAGCGATCAAGCAGGTGTTTGCGTCGCTCTACAACGACCGTGCGATTTCGTATCGCGTGCACAAGGGTTATATCCACGACGGCGTTGCCTTGTCGGCGGCGGTGCAGCGTATGGTGCGTAGTGATCTCGGTGCGAGCGGCGTGATGTTCACCATCGACACCGAATCGGGCTTTGATCAGGTGGTGTTCATTACGTCCGCTTATGGATTGGGTGAAACCGTGGTGCAAGGACAGGTGAACCCGGATGAATTTTATGTTTATAAACAATCGCTTGCGAGAAATAAGCCATCAATATTGCGACGCGGTCTGGGGTCGAAGACGGTGCGTATGGTGTACGAAGCATCGCGTCAGGCAGGTCGTTCGGTAAAGACCGAGCCGGTGCCCGAAGCGGATCGCCGCAAATTTTCGATCACCGATGCCGAAGTGGAAACACTCGCGCGTTACGCGGTGATTATTGAAAATCACTACCAGCGGGCAATGGATATCGAATGGGGCCGCGACGGCATTGACGGCCAACTTTATATTTTGCAGGCGCGTCCGGAGACGGTCAAAGCCAGTGAAAATATGGATACGCTGCGGCGTTATCGCTTGAAGCAACACTCCGAAGTGTTGGCGACAGGCCGTGCCATCGGCCAGCGCGTCGGCAGCGGTCCGGTGCGGCTGGTGAGCAGTGCCGCTGAAATGGATCGCGTACGCGAAGGCGACGTGCTGGTCACCGACATGACCGATCCCGACTGGGAGCCGGTGATGAAGCGTGCGTCGGCCATTGTCACCAATCGCGGTGGGCGCACCTGTCACGCCGCGATTATCGCGCGCGAACTGGGCGTGCCGGCGGTGGTGGGTTGCGGCGATGCCACGCACGTGCTGAAGGACGGCAAGGACGTCACCGTGTCGTGCGCAGAGGGCGACACCGGTTTTGTGTATCGCGGCAAGCTGGACGTTGAAGTGATTGATCTGTCGCTCGACGCCATGCCGAAATCGCCGGTGAAAATCACCATGAA
>JAYUAH010000207.1:0-12233 GCA_043741415.1 Betaproteobacteria bacterium | reverse complement strand
AATTCGCCAGCTTCATCACCGACGTCGGCGGCACCACCTCGCACACGGCCGTGGTGGCACGCAGCCTCAACATTCCGTCGATCGTTGCCTTGCATCGTGCGCGCGAACTGGTACGCGAAAACGAATGGGTGATTGTCGACGGCACCAACGGCGTGTTGATCGTCGACCCCGACGAGCGGGTGCTGGCGGAGTTCCAGCAGCGCAAACTCGCGTTCGGCGCGGCGCGGCAAAAACTGTCGGGCCTGCGCGACACGCGCGCAGTCACCCGTGATGGCGTGGCGGTGGAGTTGCACGCCAACATAGAGTTGCCGGACGACGTGGAGCAGGTGTTGTCGAACGGCGCCACCGGCATCGGCCTTTTTCGCAGTGAGTTTTTGTTTTTGAATCGCAGCGATCTTCCGGATGAAGACGAGCAGTTCGAAGCGTACCGCAAAGTCGCGCTGGCGATGAAGGGCCTGCCCGTCACCATACGCACCTACGATCTGGGTGCGGACAAGCAATCCGATGAGGGCGCGCATCAGGCTGTTAATCCGGCACTGGGTCTGCGCGCGATTCGACTGTGCTTGACGGAACCGCAGCGCTTTCTGAGCCAACTGCGCGCGCTGTTGCGGGCCTCGTGCTTTGGCAATATCAGCATTTTGATTCCCATGCTGGCAAGTTCCAGCGAAATAGACCAGACGCTGCAAATGATCACGCGCGCCAAGGTGAGCCTCGATGACGATGGCATCGCCTACAATCGCGCCGTGCGCATCGGCGGTATGATCGAGGTACCGGCAGCGGCATTGGCGCTGGATGTGTTTTTGCGCAAGCTCGATTTTCTGTCCATTGGCACCAATGACCTGATTCAATACACGCTGGCCATCGACCGTACCGACAACAGCGTGGCATATTTGTACGACCCGCTGCATCCGGCGATATTGGCGCTGGTGTCGAACATCATCAAACGCGCGGACAAGGCAAAGATGCCGGTCACCATGTGCGGCGAAATGGCCGGTGACGTGTCGCTCACGCGCTTGTTGCTCGGCTTGGGTCTGCGTTGTTTTTCGATGCACGCGGCGCATGTGCCGGACGTGAAGCAGCAAGTGCTCGAAGCCGACGCCACCGTACTGCACCCGGCGGCGCGCAGCATGTTGCGGGCGAGCGACCCGGTGCGTTTAAAGGCCATGCTGGCCAAGCTCAATAGCGCCTCACTGCAGCGCCCTCGAAATTGACAAAGCCGTAGCGGGGGCGTAAGGTAAGCGCTTGTTTTGACGCGCCGATTTGATATCAGATTGCGGGCGCGCAATAAATCCGGCTAAAGAGATGAAGGCAGGTGGTCTTCGTTACTCAAACCCGGTGATTGCGCAACCGCATTCGTATTGCGCGTGAATCTCACCGGGTTTTTGTTTGCACGGACCATGGACACCGCCAGCACCCCATCCAGCGTAGGTTTCGTCAATCCACAGCAGGCGCGATTTCGCGACCCGCTGCCGCTCAAGTGCGGCCGCAGCATCGCAAATTATGAGCTGGCCTACGAAACTTACGGCACCTTGAATGCCGCGCGTTCCAATGCGGTGCTGGTGTGCCACGCGCTCAATGCCTCACACCATGTCGCGGGAGTCTATGCGGACGATCCCGCAAACCTGGGCTGGTGGGACAACATGATCGGCCCCGGCAAGCCGCTCGACACCAATCGCTTTTTCGTGGTGGGCGTGAACAATCTTGGCGGGTGTCATGGGTCCACCGGACCGTTGTCGATCAATCCTGAAACCGGCCTGCCTTGGGGTGCAGATTTTCCTGTCGTCACCGTTGAAGACTGGGTCAATGCGCAAGCGCGTCTCGCCGATCAACTCGGTATCCAACAATTTGCCGCGGTGATGGGCGGCAGCCTGGGCGGTATGCAGTGCCTGCAATGGACCATCGCGTATCCCGAGCGCACGCGCCACGCCTTGGTGATCGCCTGTGCTCCCAATCTGTCGGCACAGAACATCGCGTTCAACGAAGTCGCACGCCAGGCGATACTCACCGATCCGGACTTTTACGGGGGCGATTACTATGCGCACGGCGTGCAACCGCGCCGCGGTTTGCGTGTGGCACGCATGGTGGGACACATCACCTATCTCTCCGACGACGAGATGGCGAGCAAATTCGGCCGTGCGCTCAAGCACGGCCACCTGAATTACTCCTTCGACACCGAATTCGAAATCGAATCGTATCTGCGCTATCAGGGCGATAAATTTTCCGGCTACTTCGACGCCAATACCTACTTGCGCATTACCAAAGCGCTGGATTATTTCGATCCGGCATTTGATCATAAAGGTGATCTTGCGCAGGCGCTGTTGCCGGCGACAGCAGGATATCTGGTGGTGTCATTCACCACGGACTGGCGCTTTTCGCCCGAACGCTCGCGCGAAATCGTGCACGCGCTGCTGAAAAACAAGCGCGATGTCACCTACGCCGAAATTGATGCGCCCCACGGCCATGACGCGTTTTTGCTGGATGATGCGCGTTATCACCGGCTGGTGGCGGCGTATTTTGACCGTATTGAATCTGAAGGCGCCGCCAAATGAATGGCATCAGCATAGACCGCGCCGATTTCGCAGCCATTGCGCATTGGGTGAAGCCCGCGGCAAGAGTGCTGGACTTGGGCTGCGGCGACGGCGCGCTGTTCAAGTACCTGCATCGCGAACGCGACATCACCGGCTACGGTGTCGAGATTGATGACAACAACGTGCTGGCCTGCGTAAAAAATGGCATCAACGTGGTGCAGCGTAATTTGGAACGCGGGCTCAGGGAGTTTGAGGATCAATCCTTCGATTACGTGATTCTGTCGCAAACGCTGCAAGCCATGCGCAACGGTGAGCGCATCATTCGCGAGATGTTGCGTGTAGGACGCGAAGGCATACTCACGTTTCCAAATTTCGGCTACTGGCGCAATCGCACCCAGGTACTGCGCGGGCGCATGCCGCTGTCGGACAATTTACCCTATCAGTGGTTTGACACGCCGAATATTCATCTTTGCACGCTGGATGATTTCGAGCGCTTTTGCAGTGAACGCAGCATTAAAATTCTGGAGCGCAAGGTGCTCACCAGTGGTCACGCCGTGAGTGTCATGCCGAATTTATTGGGTGCGCTGGCTATTTATCATTTCGGCGCGGGTTGATCCAATAGCCGCGACGGTCGTACTTACAACCGCGGCAGTCGTACTTACAGCCGCGGCGGTCGTACTAAAGCTGCGCTGGCTGTGCATCCGAGAGCCGCGTCACACTGCGGATCAGCATCAGGCCGGGAATCGCGATCAGGGTACAAAACACGAAAAACCCAGGCCAGCCCATTACGAGTGCCAGCCATCCGGTCGGTGCGGACAGTAGTACCCTCGGCACGCCCATCAGGCTCGACAGCAAGGCGTATTGCGTCGCGGTGAAGCGGCGGTTGGTGAGCGCGGCCATGAAGCCGACGAAAGCGGTGGTACCCATGCCGCCGGTGAAGTTTTCAAATGCAATTACTGCGGCCAACGCAAAATCGTTGTGCCCGATATAAGCCAAGGCCAGGAATCCCAGCGTCGATAGCATTTGCCCGGTGCCGAATAACCAGAGCCCGCGTCGCATGCCGATGCGCAAAATGATGAGGCCGCCGGCTGTGCCGCCGGCAATCGTCGCCCAGAAACCGAAAATTTTAACTACCGTGCCGATCTCCGTTTTGCTATAGCCCAGCTCCAGATAAAACGGCGTGCTCATACTGGACGCCATGGTGTCGCCGATTTTGTAGAGCAAAATGAACGCCAGCGCGAGCCATGCACCGTCACGCTCAAAGTAATCGCGCAGCGGCAACACAAAGGCCTCTTGCAATGTGGCGGGCCGGCCCTTGAGCAGCGCGGGCTCTGGCGCATAAACCGTGACGATCACGCACGCCACCATGCACGCCGCCATGAACTGGTACATAAAGGCAAAGGACGTGTGGTCGGCAATAATCAGCCCGCCGCCGCCGGCGAGCAACATGCCGATGCGATAGCCATTGACGTAGAGGGCCGAAGCCAAGCCCAGTTCGTCGTCGCTCATGCTTTCGCGGCGGTAGGCATCAATCACAATGTCCTGCGAGGCGGAGAAAAACGCGACGATCAATGAAGCAGCGGATATCCACAGCAAATGGTCGGGCGTGGGGTACGCCAGACTCAGCGCGGCTAGCGCCGCAGCCAACGCCAGTTGCATCGCGATCAGCCAGCCGCGCCGCCGCCCGAAACGCGGCAACGCATAGCGATCGAACAACGGCGCCCACAGGAATTTCAGCGTATAAGGCAGCCCGACCAGCGCGAACAGCCCGATGGATGTGAGATCAATGCCGCCATCTTTGAGCCACGCCTGCAACACCGAACCCGTGAGCAGCAGCGGCAGCCCCGACGCAAAGCCCATCAGCAGCGCGATCAGCATACGGCCGCTCAGCATAGCCAGCAGCGTTTCGCGCCAGGTTAACCCTGGTGGGCGCGCGGCAGAATCTTCCTGGGTCAAAGCTGGTAGTCGTAGTCGATGGTTAGCGGCGCGTGATCGGAGAACTTTTCGTCCTTGTAAATCGCAACCTGTTTTGCCGTTGCCGCAATGCCCGGCGTGGCGATGTGGTAATCGATACGCCAGCCCACGTTCTTGGCATACGCCTGACCGCGGTTCGACCACCACGTATATTGTTCGGGGCGATCATCGATGCGGCGAAACACATCTACCCAATTCAGTTCATCGAATACGTTGGTCAACCATGCGCGTTCTTCGGGCAGAAAGCCGGAGTTCTTGCGGTTGCCGCGCCAGTTTTTAAGATCGATTTCCTTGTGTGCAATGTTCCAGTCGCCGCACAGCACTATTTCGCGGCCGGCCGCTTTGAGTTTTTTCAGATGCGGGTAGAATTTTTCAAGGAAGCGAAATTTTGCCTGCTGGCGCTCTTCGCCGCTGGAACCCGAGGGCAGATACAGTGAAATGACGGAGAGCTTGCCGAAATCAGCGCGCAGGTAACGTCCTTCAGCGTCGAACTCGGGTACGCCGAAACCGACGGCCACCTTCGTCGGCTTTTGCCTGCTGTAGAGGCCAACGCCGCTGTAGCCCTTTTTTTCGGCGTAATGAAAATGGCCGTGGTAGCCCGCTGGCGCGAGCATTTCCGCGGTCATGTCGACCTGTTGCGCCTTGATTTCCTGCACGCACAATATGTCGGGCTTGTGCCGGGCCAGCCACGGCAAAAAACCTTTTCGTTCGGCAGAGCGAATGCCGTTCAAATTCAGCGATACGATACGTAACATGGTTGTTTCACGTGTGACATTATTCCGCTTAAGCCCATTCGATTTTTCGCCTACTGTCAACCACTTAGGACATGACGCGCTAATGCAGGTAACGGACGGCACGGGTGAAGACAGTCATTTGTAGCGCGGTCGGCTTCACCGCTATAATGACCGCAATTCACCCCAGTCGCCATGCTCCCACACGGGCTTGCTGACATCAACTGCGAACAACAACAGCGGCGTAGGCTTGGCGCGATTGTAACGACAGTGCGGTATTCCAACCAATTGACGAGAGGCGCATCATGATTCGAATGAAGTCTGCGGTATTCCTGAGCGGCGTTGCCGTAATGATGCTCATGGTCGACGCGTCCATCGCCCAAACTCAGAGCCAGGGCGGTAAGATCGTTTGTTGGAAAGACGCCTCAGGCAAGGTGGTCGGTTGCGGCGACAAAGTTCCCGCCGAATACCTGGGCAATGCCACCAAAGAGCTCGACAAGCAGGGCAATGTGCGCAAGACCGGCGAGTCCGCGGACGAAACCAACAAGCGCAAAGCACAGGAGAAAGAACAGGCGCTGGCCAAGGACGAAGAGAAAAAACGCATCATGGAGCAAAAGCGTCTGGATGATGCGCTGCTCAACACGTTTACCAATGAAAAAGAAATCGATCTGAAACGGGATCGCGAGGTACGGGCGCTGGACAACTTTATCACCCAGCAAAATGGCGCGTTGAAGGGTGCCAACGAGCGGCTGGCCGACGCAAAAAAACGCGCGGAGCCGTTTGAAAAGGACAAGAAGCCGGTGCCCCCAGTGGTGAAGGAAGATCTCGGACGCGCTGAACGTGAGAAAGCGCGCGTCGAACAGGAAATCGCCGCCAACGAAAAAGCCAAGGCCGATACATCCGTCAAGTACTCAGAATACCGCAGGCGTTTTATGGAGTTGAAGGGTATCGCACCCGCGCCGGTTGCGGCCCAGCCGGCAGCCACGACCACGGCACCGGTAGCCCCCAAGAAATAGCAAGCGATACGCGGCGGGTAGACGTGCAACTTACTGTGTGAGTTTGCGCTTCAACAGCTCGTTGACTTGCTGCGGGTTGGCCTTGCCCTTGGTGGCTTTCATAGCTTGGCCCACCAGCGAGTTGAAGGCTTTCTCTTTGCCCGCTTTGTAATCGGCCACTTGCTGCGCATTGGCCGCCAGCACGTCATCGACGATTTTCTCGATCGCGCTGGCGTCGGAGATTTGACCAAGCCCTTCAAATTGGATGATCTGGTCAACTTGCTCCGGGGAACCTCCGTGAATATAACTATTTGATTTTATTGAATTTTTTCTACCTTCTTCCCAAAATCTCACCAACAAGTTTTTCCCCGTAAGCGCGTTAATTTTGCGTTCTCGGATACGGCGGATGACGTGTCCCACGGTGTTGGTGCTAACCCTGAAGGCCCAGGGTGGAAGGTTCTCTTCCTCGTTCATTTTTGACGCTACATCGTTGATAACCCAACTTGCGCTGAGCTTAAAGTCCGCAGTTCCCAAAGGCTCACCGTCCATAAGGGAATGTAATGCAACTCCCTCGAAATAATTCGCAATTTCGAGGCTGGAAGTGAGTGATTGCGCATCAGCAGACGAGAGGTGGTATTCCTCAATAAATCGTTGTCTCAGTTCATCAGGCAACTCATCGATATCCTCGCGGATTTCATTTATCATCGAATCGGATACTTCCAGCGGCAACAAATCGGGATCGGGAAAATAGCGGTAATCGTGTGCGTCTTCCTTGGAACGCATCGAGCGCGTTTCGTCCTTGTCCGGGTCGTAGAGGCGCGTTTCTTGCACGACCCTGCCGCCGTCTTCGATAACTTCAATTTGCCGGCGAATTTCAAATTCAATTGCGCGTTCGAGAAAACGAAATGAATTGAGATTTTTAATCTCACAACGCGTGCCGAGTTTTTCCGTACCCATCGGCCGCACCGAAACATTGGCATCGCAACGAAACGAGCCTTCCTGCATGTTGCCGTCGCAAATGCCAATCCAGCGCACCAGCGCATGCAGCGCCTTGGCGTAGGCCACCGCTTCCGCGGACGAGCGCATGTCGGGCTCGGTAACGATTTCCAGCAGCGGTGTGCCTGCGCGATTCAGATCAATGCCGGTGGCACCGTGAAAGTCTTCGTGCAGTGATTTGCCCGCATCTTCTTCAAGGTGTGCGCGCGTGAGGTGCACGGTTTTTTCTGTTTCACCCACGCGGATGGTCAGCGAACCACCTTCGACGATGGGCAATTCGTATTGACTAATTTGGTAGCCCTTGGGCAAATCGGGATAAAAATAATTTTTGCGCGCAAAAATCGAACGGCGGTTGATTTTTGCGCCGACCGCCAGCCCAAAGCGTATCGCCCGTTCAACCGCGCCCTTGTTGAGCACCGGCAGCACGCCGGGCAGCGCGATATCCACGGCACACGCTTGTGTGTTGGGGGCTGCGCCAAACGCGGTGGACGCACCGGAGAATATTTTCGAAACCGTCGACAGTTGCGCGTGAGTTTCGAGGCCGATGACGACTTCCCATTTCATGGCGTCACCGTCTCCACGATGTCTTTGGGCGCGCGCGTATGCCAATCAGTCACCTGCTGATACTGATGCGCCACATTCAGCATGTGCGCTTCGGAAAAATAGTTGCCGATGATTTGCAACCCCACCGGCAGGCCGCCACTGTCAAAGCCGCAAGGTATCGACATGCCGGGCAACCCGGCGAGATTCACCGCGATGGTGTAAATATCGGACAAATACATTTGCACCGGATCGCCGGATTTCTCACCGATCTTGAACGCGGTGGAAGGACTGGTTGGGCCCATGATCATGTCGCATTGTTTGAACGCCGCGGTGAAATCCTGCGCGATCAGGCGCCGCAGTTTTTGCGCGCGGATGTAGTAGGCGTCATAGTAGCCGTGCGACAACACATAGGCGCCGATGAGGATGCGGCGTTTGACCTCGGCGCCAAAGCCCTCGGCGCGGGTTTTTTCGTACATCTCGGCGAGATTGCTGTAATCCTTGGCACGGTAGCCATAGCGCACACCGTCAAAACGCGACAGATTGCTCGACGCTTCCGCCGGCGCCAATACGTAATACACCGGCACCGACAGCGCCATATTGGGCAAACTCACGTCCACCACCGTGCAACCGAGCTTGCGGTATTCTGCAATCGCCGCTTCGACCGCCTTGAGCACCTCTGCCGAGGCGCCCGCCGCAAAAAACTCGCGTGGCAACCCGATGCGCAGGCCGGCTAAAGGTTGCGTCAACGCGCCGGTGTAATCGACGGGCTCGCGCTGCAGACTGGTGGAGTCACGCGCATCGAACCCGGCCATAACATTCATCATCAGCCCAAGGTCTTCAGCGGTACGCGCCATCGGGCCGCCCTGATCCAGACTCGACGCAAACGCGATCATGCCGTAGCGCGACACCAGGCCGTAGGTCGGTTTCAGCCCGCAGATACCCGTGAGCGCAGCAGGCTGCCGAATCGAACCGCCAGTGTCGGTGCCGGTTGCCGCTGGCGCGAGACGCGCCGCCACTGCTGCAGCGGAACCGCCGGAGCTACCGCCGGGCACGCGCTTAAGATCCCACGGATTACGCACAGGCCCGAAGAACGAAGTTTCGTTCGACGAGCCCATCGCGAACTCGTCCATATTGGTTTTGCCGAGATTGACCGCGCCCACCGCGTTGAAGCGCTCAATCACGTGCGCGTCGTAGGGAGATACAAAATTCGACAGCATCTTGGAGCCGCACGTGGTGTGCCAACCTTGCGCGCAAAAAATATCTTTTTGCGCGATCGGCACGCCGGTCAGCGGCTGCGCCTTACCGGCAGCGCGCAATGCGTCAGCCGCACGCGCTTGCGCCACACTGCGCTCCGCATCGACGCTGATGAAGCAATTCAGCGTAGTATTTAAGTATTTGATTTTATTGAGAAATTCCTGGGTTATGTCCAGACTGGAGAACTTTCCGGCGGCAAGGCCGTCACACAGTTGCTTGAGTGTCGCGTGTTGCATATTGCAGGGGTGGTTGAGGTACAGTAGCCCGGCAGCGACGACTACTCGATGACTTTGGGCACGAGATAAAGACCTGAATCGACTCGCGGCGCGACGGCTTGAAAACGATCACGCAGATCAACTTCGGTGACCACATCGTCGCGCAAACGTTGCACCACGTCCTGCGCATGCGACATCGGCGCTATGGCGCTGACATCCACCGCCTCCATCTGCGCAATCAACTGGAAGATGCCGGTGAGCTGTGCGTGAGTGGCTTGCGCTTCATCGTTGCTGATCTCGATGCGTGCCAAGTGCGCTACGCGCTTCACGTCGTCCAGAGTCAGTGCCATAAAAAAATCCGCAAAATCCTTCAAAAAGGCAAGCACCAAGGGTATCATAACCGCCCATCGCGGCGCGCCCCGCCGTGTAGTATTTTCCTCACTAGAAAGCACCTATGTTTGGTTTTCTCGGCAACTACTTTCAGGACGATCTTGCAATTGATCTCGGCACGGCCAATACACTGATTTTCATGCGCGGCAAAGGCATCGTGCTCGATGAACCGTCGGTGGTTGCTATTCGCCAGGAAGGCGGCCCCAACGGTAAGAAAGTGATGCAGGATGTGGGCCTCGCCGCCAAGGCGATGCTGGGCCGCACGCCCGGCAACATTACTGCCATCCGCCCGATGAAAGACGGCGTGATCGCCGACTTTACGGTCACCGAGCAGATGTTGAAGCACTTCATCCGCAAAGTGCATCGCTCGCACATTTTCAAGCGTAGTCCGCGCATCATTATTTGCGTGCCGTGCGGCAGCACGCAGGTCGAACGCCGCGCGATCCGCGAATCGGCACTGGGCGCCGGTGCGTCCAAAGTCAATCTAATCGAAGAACCCATGGCTGCGGCTATTGGTGCCGACTTGCCGGTGGGCGAAGCCACAGGGTCCATGGTGGTTGATATCGGCGGCGGCACCACCGAAGTAGGCGTGATCGCACTGGGCGGCCTGGTCTACAAAGGTTCGGTGCGCGTGGGTGGCGACAAGTTCGACGAAGCCATCATCAACTACATCCGTAGAAACTACGGCATGTTGATCGGCGAAACCACGGCGGAACAGATCAAAAAAGAAATCGGTTCCGCATTTCCCGGCTCCGAGGTGCGCGAAAAGGAAGTCAAAGGCCGTAACCTCGCCGAGGGCATACCGCGCAGTTTCACCATCACCAGCAACGAAATTCTGGAAGCATTGACCGATCCGCTGAACAGCATTGTCAGCGCGGTCAAATCGGCACTGGAGCAAACGCCGCCGGAGCTTGCCGCCGACATCGCCGAAAAAGGCATGGTGCTCACCGGTGGCGGCGCCTTGCTGCGTGATATCGATCGTTTGCTGATGGAAGAAACTGGTCTGCCGGTGGTGATCGCGGAAGATCCATTAACGTGCGTTGCGCGCGGATCGGGCAAGGCGCTGGAAGAGCGCTACAACACCATTTTTGCCTATGATGATTGAGCAGCAGCTGGAACCGACGCGCTATCCCCGTATCTGTTCCGGCGCGTAATTGTTCTGCCGGCTGAGTGATGGAGCATACGCCGCCGCCGTTCTTCAAAACCGGGCCCAGTGCGCTTGCCCGCCTGCTGTTTTTTTCGATGCTGTCGTTGGTGATATTGATTACGGACGCACGCTTCAAGCATCTGGAGGTGGTACGGCAGTTTGTGTCCGTGGCCATTTATCCATTACAGCGCATCGCTGCGGCGCCCGCGAGTCTGGCGCACCGGGTGAGCGATTTTTTTGTCTCGCATAGCACGTTGCGTGACGAAAACACGCGCCTGACACAGGACAATCTCGCCGCCGCGACGCTCACCCAAAAAACCCGCGCGCTGGAGACGGAAAATGCGCACCTGAGACTATTGTTGGCGGCGCGCGAACGCCGACCGGAGCATATGACGCTGGCCGAAGTGCTATACGCCGCGCGCGATCCGTTTTCCCAGCGCATCGTCATCGACAAAGGTACAAAGCACGATGTGCAGAACGGGCAGCCGGTGATCGATGCGTCCGGCGTGGTGGGCCAAGTCACACGCGCATACCCGATGCTCGCCGAGGTGACGCTAATTTCCGACAAGGGCCATCTGGTGCCGGTGCTCAATGTACGCACCGGCCTGCGTTCGGTGCTGGCCGGGACCGGCACGCACGGCGTTCTCGAAATGCAGTTCGTGCCGCACACCGCGGACGTACAAAAGGGCGATCAACTGGTCACCTCCGGCATTGATGGTATCTATGCCGCGGGGCTGCCGGTGGCCGAAGTCCTTGCGGTGGAGCCGAATCCGTCCTCCGCCTTCTCCAAAGTGATCTGCCGTCCTCTCGGCGGCGTGAGCAATCACACGCGGGTATTCGTGGTGCACGGTTCGGAGCCCCTGCCACCACGACCGCAGGAAGACCTCGAAAAAGCGCCGCGGGCCCGCAAAGGGAGAAAAGGCGGATGATCAATCTGTATGCCGGGTCGCCACAGGAAATTCTGAAGCCCGCAAAAACCGGCTTCATTGTATTCACCTTGTTCGTCGCGCTGCTGATCAATCTGTTGCCGTGGGACGGGTGGGGATTGTGGGTGCGCCCCGATTTTGTCGCGCTGGTGCTGCTCTACTGGTGCATCGACCAACCGCGCAAAATTGGATTCGGCATCCCGTGGCTGCTGGGCCTGTTGATGGATGTGTCCGACGGCAGCCTGTTCGGACAGCATGCCTTGGCCTACACCCTGGTCGCCTATGCCGGCATCATGTTGCACCGGCGGGTACAGCGTTTCTCGATTACGCCGCAGGCGCTGCAGGTGGTGCCGCTGCTGCTGATTAATGATGTCATCGTGCTGCTGATTCGTTGGGTGGCGGGCAGTGATTTCCCCGGCTACTGGTATTTTTTCGGCAGTCTCATCGGCGGTTTGCTATGGCCGGCGCTGTCTTTTCTGCTGAAGCTGCCGCAGCGGCCGCGCGCCGATCTGGATCATGCCTAAGCTGCTGTTC
>JAYUAH010000206.1:0-2194 GCA_043741415.1 Betaproteobacteria bacterium | reverse complement strand
CGGTTTGAAATCCGAGGCGCTGCGCGGCCCGCGGCTGGATCAAATCCAGATGCGAACCGGTAATGGTGGTGAAGCCGCCGATCAGCATGCGCGGGCCTTCGAGCACACCGGCGTTGATCGAATCGCGCACCGCGCACAGGTGTGCGGTAAGCAAGCCGCGATAGCTGTTCAGGCCCAAGTCGCGCAGCGTGGTGAAGCCCATGTCGAAACACAGTTGCGCATGAAACAAGCCGTACATTTGCTGCAACTCCGGCGTGATTTCCCACTGCGCCACGCGGTAATTGTGAAACGTTAGGCAGTTGAACATCATGGTGTGCAAATGCACGTCCATCATGCCGGGCATCAGTGTGAGGCCCTTGCAGTCGATCACCTCGGCTTTGGGCGGCACTTTTACTTTTCCTTTCTCACCCACTGCTTTGATGCGGCGCCCGTCGATCACGATCACCGGATTTTTGAGTGGCGTGCCGCCGTTGCCGTCGATGAGCGTGGCGCCGGTGATGACCTTGGTCGGCCCTTTTTCTTCGGGCACTTTGAAATCGAACATGCGGGAAACTCCTGAATGTTATGCGCAATGAGATTGCATTGAACGGTAGTGATTCCACCATTGACTGTCAAGCAAGATCACTTCGGATTCGCTACTGCATTTTCTGCATCGCAGCGACGAATTTGGCGTACGCCTGCGGGTCGAGTGGCTGCGGTTGTACGGCAGCGTTGGTAGTACGCAAACGCAACACATCCAGTGTGCTTTCAATCTGTTCACGCGACATCTCGCGGGTGATAAACACAACGCGCGAGCGGCGATCCGCATCCGGCCAGTGCGCGAGTGTGACCGGCTCGTGGATCAAGGTTTGCACCGCATGCACCGCCACCGGCTCGCCGTCGACATTGAGCAGGCCTTTCACGCGCAGCAGCTTCGCGCCGCGCAGTGAGGCCAGTGCGGTGAGCCACGCGGTCATGCCAGTGGCACTCACGGGGTCGTCCAAATACACGCTGTAGGCGCGGATGTGATCGTCGTGGGCTTGCACTTGTTTGTACTGGGTCTCGGCTTGCTTGACCGCAGCTTCGGGCAGCCAACGCGACAGTTCGTCGCGGCCCGCTTGTGGATTGAGATTCGCGCCGAACAATTCATGCGCGCCGACTTCGCCGCGGTGGGCGATCAGCAGCCGCACGCCGGGATTGAGGCGCGCGAGGCGCGACAGCAAGTCCTCCGACGCGGGCGTGATGTCGGTCTTGGTGAGTATCAGACGATCCGCCACCGCCGCCTGCTTCACCGCCTCGGGTTGCGTATCAAGTTGCTGCATGCCGTTGACCGCATCCACCAGCGTCAGCACACCATCGAGTTCGAAACGCGGCGCGAGTTGTTCATCGGTGACTACGGTTTGAATAATCGGCACGGGATCGGCGAGCCCCGTGGTTTCGATCAGCACACGGTCGAACTGCGGCAGTTGGCCCTTTAGGCGCTGACGATCGAGGTTACGCAGCGTATCCACCAGATCGCCGCGCACGGTGCAGCAAATGCAACCGCTCGCCAGCAGTACCGTGTTTTCATTCGGTGTGGCGATCAGCAGGTGATCAAGGCCGATTTCGCCGAATTCGTTGATGATTACCGCGGCGCCCGCCATCGCCGGGTTTTGCAGCACGCGATTGAGCAGCGTGGTTTTACCGCTGCCCAGAAAGCCGGTGATGATCGAGACTGGGATGCGGATTATCACGAAAATTCTTTACCGCAAAGTCGCAAAGTTTCCGCAAAGGACCGCAAAGAAAAATCTTTTTCAGTTTTCTTTGCGCGTCGTTTACTATTTTGCGTCTCTGCGTCTCTGCGCCTATGCGGTGAGAACTTGATGTTGTTCTACTTCTCCATGGTCGCCGAGTATTTGCCCAGCGCAGCCAAACTATTCATGCGCCCACGATGCGCCAATGCAGCTTGCGCAGCGGGCACGTTAGCCACCGCACCACGCCACGCTTTCAGCGACGCCTGTTGCAGCGCGCGGCCATAGGAAAACGACAGTGGCCAAGGGTTGGTGCCGAGTTTGTTCATGGCGTCCAGATGCGCCGTCGCCACTTCATCGCTTTGTCCACCGGAGAGGAACGCGATGCCGGCCACCGCTGCCGGCACGGTGCGTTTGAGTATACGCACGGTGCGCTCGGCGACTTCGTCCACGCCCGCCTGACGCGCACATTTTTTGCCGGAGAT
>JAYUAH010000205.1:0-5305 GCA_043741415.1 Betaproteobacteria bacterium | reverse complement strand
TTGCAACAGCCCGCGCTCGATGCGGCGAAAGCGCGCGGCGACGCGCTGCGTGCCGAGCGCGCCAAGGTGCGCGCGCAAAACGATGCGGAGCGTGCGCGGCAGCGTGCGGCGGGCGATAAAGCGCGATCAATAGATGTCGAACAAAAAGTCGCTGCCAGGCTTAAACGCGATGCCGACAAGAAAGAACGCGAGGCCGCACGCAGCCGCGGTGACGAAGTGCGTGAAGCCCAACGCGTGCAAAAAGAACAGACTGCCGCCGGGCGCGAGCAGGCGCAAAAAATTCGCGAGCAAGAGAGCGTTGACCGTGCGGCCACGCAAAAAAAACGCGAGCAAATGAAACCTGCGCCGAAACCGTCCGGCACCTGATGGCTTCCGCAGTACGCAGCAAGGTTATGCTCGTATATTTAATGTAAGTATTTGTTTTTAAACAATATTTTATGAAAAAAAACACAGAGCTGATTCTCATACGCCACGGCGAAACGGCGTGGAATCGCGAGCGTCGCATGCAGGGGCAGACCAACACGCCGCTGTCCGATACCGGACGTGCGCAGGCCGCAGCGGTCGGGCAGCGACTGGCGCAGCACCCGTTCGCCGCGCTCTACAGCAGCGATTTGCAACGCGCGTGGGATACGGCGGTCGCCATCGCGCAAGCCAGCGGCCGCGCTATCGTGAGCGAGCCGCGTTTGCGCGAACGCACCTTTGGTGTATTCGAAGGCTTGACCTATGACGAAATGGCGCAGCGTCATCCCGCCGAGCACGCGCGCTTTGCGCAGCGCGATCCTGACTACGCAGTGCCCGGCGGCGAAAGCCCGCGCCAGTTTTTTGCGCGCAGTCTTGCGTGTTTGGAAGGCATTGCCGCGGCGCATCCGGGCGACAGCGTGGTGGTGGTCACGCACGGGTTGGTGCTCGATACGCTGTATCGCGCCGCGCGCAAACTGCCGCTGGAGATGAAGCGTGAAGCGCCACTCTTGAATGCCAGTCTCAATACCTTTCAACGCGCGCCGCACGCGTGGATCGAAGTGTCGTGGGGCGATGTCGCGCACCTGGCCGAGGTGGGTGTCACACGCTACGACGGCAACGCGGTGTAACTGAGTTGGGTGCAAACGAACACGTGGTGCTGGTGCACGGGCTGTGGATGCACGGTGCGCTGATGCTATGGATGGCGCGGCGCCTCGCCCGTACGGGCTACGTGGTGCACCGCTACACGTATCCGTCGGTGCGCGTCAATATGGCGGACAACGCGCGCCGTCTCGCGGCCTTTTGCCACACGCTGGGTGCACAGCGTCTTCATCTCGTGGGGCACAGCCTTGGTGGTTTGCTGATCGCGCGCATGCTGGATGAGCCGCACGGGCTTGATATCGGCCGCGTGGTATTTTTGGGCGCACCGTTCGTCGATAGTCATGCCGCGCGCCGCTTGTGCCGGGTGCGCATCGGCGCCATGGCCGTGGGGGCGTCGGTGGCGGCGTGGCTCGGTGGTGCCAAGCCCGCGCATCTTGCGCAGTATGACATCGGCATCATCGCTGGCGACCGCGGTGTGGGGCTGGGTGTGATGGTGGCACGCGACCTGCCGGCACCGCATGACGGCACCATCAGCGTTGCCGAAACGCAGGTGCCCGGCGCGCGCGATCACATCGTGCTGCCGGTGAGCCATAGCGAAATGATTGTTTCCGTACCGGTTGCGCAGCAGGTGTGTGAGTTTCTGCGGCGCGGGCATTTTTTGCACGGCGATGCGTCGTAAGCCTGAAACGGGTGTGCGGATGCGTCGCGTACGAGAACTGCGAAAAATTCCTATCTATTTGTTTTTATTGATTTTTTCTGGTTGTGCGCAACTGGGCTATTACGCGCAATCGGTGCGTGGTCAATTCGATATTTGGCGCCGTGAAAAGCCGATCGCCGAGGTGATCGACGACACCGCATCACCGCAGGCCTTGCGCGACAAACTCGCGCTGGTGATACAGGCACGCGAGTTCGCAAGCAGCGAACTGGGGCTGCCGCAAAACCGCAGTTATCGTCGCTACGCTGATCTTGAGCGACCTTTTGTGGTGTGGAATGTATTTGCCGCGCCGGAGTTTTCCATGCAGCCGGTGCAATGGTGCTTTGTGATGGCCGGCTGTGTGAACTACCGCGGCTACTTCGCGAAAGCCGACGTGGACAACTTTGCCGCCGAAGCCGCCGCACAAGGCCGCGATGTTTATGTCGGTGGCGTGCCGGCGTACTCGACGCTGGGCTGGTTTGCCGACCCGGTGTTGAATACCTTCGTCAACTATCCGGCAGTGGAAGTCGCGCGCATCATTTTTCATGAGTTGTCACATCAGGTGGTGTATGTGAAAGACGATTCCGTGTTCAACGAATCGTTTGCCGTGGCCGTCGAACGCGAAGGGCTCAAACGCTGGCTGGCCAAAAACGGCAGTACCCAGGATCAACAGACGCTCGAGAAAATGCGCGGCTATCGCACGGACTTCATCGCGCTGGTGCAAACGTACCGCGCGCGACTGGAGGCGCTCTACAAGACGCGCCTCGCCGCTGAGGCCATGCGGGTGTTGAAGCGTGAAATTTTTGCAGACATGCTGCGGGACTATGCACAGCTTAAAACATCGTGGGGCGGCTTTGCCGGTTATGACCGCTGGTTTGCGCAGGGGCCGAACAATGCGCTGTTGGCATCGATCTCAATTTACACGCAGCGCGTGCCCGCGTTTGAAGCCCTGCTGCGCGAAAGCGGCGGGGATATGCCGAAATTTTTTGAGGCGGTGAAAACACTGGCGCGACTGGACAAGCCGGCGCGTGAAGCGGCACTGCGCCGTTATGCGCCGGAGACCGCAACGGCGGCAGGCGCGCTATAATTTCCACCACCGGTTCGAGGGCTTGCTGATGAATATCACCAGCAACGGTTTCGGCGATCAAAAAGCCATTCCCGTCGCGCATAGATACCCCTGCTAAACAAGGAGAACCCCATGACCAACAACGCACAAATGATCATCGAACTCGACAAAAAACGCATGACCGCAACGGCGCAAAAAGACGTCGCTACGCTGAACGAACTATTGTCCGAAGACTTGGTATACACCCACTCCTCGGCGCGGCAGGACACCAAGCAGAGCCTCATCGCCGCGATGCAATCGGGGCAGACGGTCTACATCGCCGTCGTGCCATCGGAGGTCAAGGCGCAGGATTGCGGCGATGCCGTGGTGTTGACCGGCGTGGCCCGCATCAGTGTCGTTTCCAATGGCAAGCCGAACAGTTTTGGCGTGCGCTTCACCGATGTCTACGCCAACAAAAATGGGCGCTGGCAGATGGTGGTTTGGCAGTCGACGAAGCTGCCGGAGTGAATCTAGTGAATGTGGCGACCGGGCACGGGCGGTGTCCGGCGAGTTATTGATTGAGAGACGCACCGGTCGCTACAATCACTGTTGGGCGTAATCACCAATGCAACGAATTTTTTTCACTGTGAACGCAGGCTCAGGCAAGACCACGTTGGCGTTGTTACTTGCAGCACATCTGAAACTTCCTTAGTGTTAGACCTGAATCGAGCAATCGTGCGAACTATTGGTATAGCAATCTCAGGAGGTTTAGCGGCTTTCTTTCTGTGGGGGGGGGCTTCGCTCACCTTCTTTGGAAGCGATCGACAGCGAAATCCTGACCGGCGTATTGATGCTGTATTCGTCCAAGCGTCAACGTACGTTACTGATTTTCAAAGAGATCAAGGACGATTGCCACTGCAGTCCGAATTTATTGACTGAGCCAACTCTCAGCCGACAGCCGATCAAGGCACCATCTTCGTGCGCGATATTTCTTATCATCTTGGTGTCCCACCAAAGGAGCTTGTTGACCGGGTCAGCGCGCCCGCGGCTCCTACGTATTACTTTTCCCTTTGACGAGGCGAATGGGATAAGTTCTATGCATCTTGGATCCAACGTTCCACGATAGAACCTTCAGACCTTAAGTGGTATCTCACGACAATCTTTCCTATCGGCGCGTTCTTCATGATTGTCGGTATTGGTCTGCTATATATTTGCAGGGTATGGTGGTCCAATCACAGATCGAACGGACGGGGTTCTGTACCGAAGCAGGTATGATTGGCTAGCTTCGCGCGCTCTTTACCCCTAAGGTTGAACGACTGCTTCAGAGGAAAGCGACTGGCTGGAGTGGGTCGGCTACGGAGGTTCGTCACAACTGCTTGGCGCCGGTCAGCCTCTGAGCAATCACCTCCTGACAGTGCCCGGATTCGTCTTGCGTGTTCGCTACGGGCGATTGGAAAGAATAAGCCTTCGACATTAACTGATTGTTTTTAAAGAAATTTTTGGTTACCGCGAGATGTTGCGGATGCGCAGCGCCGGGTTACAATGCGCCGCCTCATCCGACCACTCGTGAGCATGCTCGACACCGAACAACGCCTGCGCAATCTGCCGCAGCCTACCTATCCTGACGATCTGCCCGTGGTGGCGCGGCGCGCTGACATCGCGCGCGCGATTAGCGCCAATCAGGTGGTGATTATTTGCGGCGAGACGGGCTCGGGCAAAACCACGCAGTTGCCGAAAATTTGTCTGGAGTTGCAGCGCGGCGTTACCGGGCTGATCGGCCACACGCAGCCGCGGCGCATTGCGGCGCGCACGGTGGCCACACGCATTGCGCAGGAGCTGAAAAGCCCGCTGGGGCAAGCGGTGGGCTACAAGGTGCGCTTCTCCGACAAGGTGTCGCCCAATACCTACATCAAGCTGATGACCGACGGCATACTGCTCGCCGAAACGCAGGGTGATCCGCTGCTCAAGCGCTACGACACGATCATCATCGACGAGGCGCACGAGCGCAGCTTGAACATCGATTTTCTGTTGGGCTACCTGAAACAGCTACTGCCCAAACGCCCCGACCTCAAGCTCATCATCACTTCCGCCACCATCAACACTGAATTGTTTTCCAAGCACTTCAACAATGCTCCGGTGGTCGAAGTCTCGGGCCGCTTGTATCCGGTGGAAATGCGCTATCGCCCGGTGCGCTCGGACGACGAAGACGATCAAGAGCGCGATATGGAGCAGGCCATCGTCGATGCGGTGGACGAAGTGTCGCGCCTATCGCGCGAGGGCGATGTGTTGATTTTTCTGCCGGGCGAGCGCGTGATTCGCGACACCGCCGAATTGCTGCGCAAACATCATCCGCCGGGGGTGGAAATCCTGCCGCTGTTCGCGCGCCAATCGGCGCAGGAGCAAGAGCGCGTATTTCATCCCGGCAATGCGCGCCGCATTATTCTCGCCACCAATGTGGCCGAAACCTCGCTCACCGTGCCCGGCATCCGCTATGTGATCGACCCCGG
>JAYUAH010000204.1:0-2198 GCA_043741415.1 Betaproteobacteria bacterium | reverse complement strand
CTACATTTGTCGGCTACGCGATTGTTTACACCGTCATCCTCAAACCGATGACGCCGCAGAACATCGTGATCGGCGGCGCGTCGGGCGCTATGCCGCCGGTGCTGGGCTGGGCTGCGATGACGGGTGAAGTGCCGGCCGAAGCGCTGACCTTGTTCCTGATTATTTTCGCTTGGACGCCCCCGCATTTCTGGGCGCTGGCACTCTATCGGCGCGAGGAATACGCCAAAGCCGGCGTGCCCATGCTGCCGGTGACGCACGGCGAAAAATTCACGCGGCTCAATATGTTGCTCTACACGATTATTCTGGTTGCATGCTCGTTGCTGCCGTTTACCGTGAAACTGTCGGGCCTCATTTATCTGGTGTGCGCGCTGGCGCTGGGCGCGGGCTTTATGGCCTATGCGATAAAAATATTTCGCAATTACAGCGATCAACTGGCACGCGCGACCTTTCGTTACTCCATCATTTACCTCACCGCGCTGTTCGCGGCGCTGCTGCTGGATCACTATGTGCGCATTACCTTGTAGTGTCTTGATGCGCGCCTGCATAGCTGCTCTAAGTATTTGTTTTTTAATGATTTTTAGTGGCTGTGGCGCGCAGTCGCAAAAACCAAAATTCCTGTTGACCGACGTTACCGGCGCCGACTTCGGCAAGGGGCTGGCGTTGACCGATCACACCGGCAAACCGCGCACGCTGGCGGATTTCAAAGGCAAAGTGGTGGTGCTGTTTTTCGGCTACACGCAATGCCCCGACGTGTGCCCGACCACGCTCGCCGAAATGGCCAAGATTGTCAAAGAGCTCGGCCCCGACGGCGACAAAGTGCAGGTGCTGTTCGTGTCCGTCGATCCCGAGCGTGACACGCGCGCGTTGCTCGCCCAATACGTCACCGCGTTCAATCCCACGTTTCTCGGCTTGTCGGGCGATGCTGCAGCGACCAAGAACGCCGCCAAAGAATTCAAAATCTACGTGCAAAAACAGCCCACCAAAGATGGCGCTTACACCGTCGATCACTCGGCAGGCACCTTCATCCTCGATCAACAGGGGCAACTGCGCTTGTTCGCGCAACATGGCGCGGGCGCACCGGCGTTGCTGGGGGATATCAAGACGTTGTTGGCGCAGGCGTCGTGAACTGTGTTGTGTCCCTGTAGGATGGGTGGAGCGTAGCGCAACCCATCACAACAAATCGCATGCGGACGATGGGTTACGCTACGCTCCGCCCATCCTACGGATCTACCCGGCATAAAAAAAACCCGGCACAGTCAGCCGGGTTTTTTTATGGTGTGTTGCGATCAGTTTACGCTGCCGCCAACGCCGCCATCGATTCCTTCATCTTGCCCAGCGCCTTATGTTCGATCTGCCGTATACGCTCCGCCGACACGCCGAACTCGTCGGCCAAATCGTGCAGCGTCGCCGGATCTTTTTCCACCAGCCAGCGCGCTTCGATAATGCGACGACTGCGCGCATCGAGGTTTTTCAGCGCGTTCTCCAAGCCCTCGCCGCGCAGACGCGTATTCTGTGCCTGCTCGATCACCACGCCGGGCTCGGCGTCTTCCGAAGCCAGATACGCGATCGGGCTGTAGCTTTCGTCATCGTCGGCGTTGATGGGTTCGAGCGCTATGTCCTGGCCGCCGAGACGGGTTTCCATTTCCACCACTTCTTCGGTTTTGACACCGAGCTGCCTGGCGATCGCCTTCACTTCTTCACTGCCCAGGGTGTTAAGGCCGGGCTTCATGCTGCGCAAGTTGAAAAATAATTTGCGCTGTGCTTTGGTGGTGGCGATTTTCACAATGCGCCAGTTGCGCAAAATATGTTCATGAATTTCCGCGCGTATCCAGTACACGGCGAATGACACCAGACGCACGCCGCGCTCGGGGTCGAAACGTTTGACGGCTTTCATCAGGCCGATGTTGCCTTCCTGAATCAGGTCGGCTTGCGGCAGGCCGTAGCCCATGTAGCCGCGGGCGACCGCGACCACCACGCGCAGGTGCGATACCACCAACTCACGTGCGGCTTCGAGATCGCCGCTGTCGCGAAAGCGCCGTGCGTAACCGGTTTCCTGCTCCTGTGTCAGAAACTGAAAGCGGCTGACCGACTGTATATAAGTGTCGAGACTGCCCCCAGCCGAAGGGATGGGTAACGCCAATGTAGACATAGTACCTCCCGTTAATATGCTGATCTTAGCACTCTGTGGGTTAGAGTGC
>JAYUAH010000203.1:0-2205 GCA_043741415.1 Betaproteobacteria bacterium | reverse complement strand
TGCCGATGAATCTGAAGGGACACTTTCCCAAATTCAAGGTGTGGGTGCGCGCGCAAGCCGACATCGACCGTATCACAACCATCTGGGCCGAGTGCCTGGCGGCGAGCGGCGGGCCTTTTTTGTTCGGAAAAAAATTATGCACAGCCGATCTCATGTACGCTCCGGTGGTGACGCGACTAATGACTTACGACGTGCCGCTGGATAAAGTATCCGCAACGTACTGCGCCCGTGTGATGGTGCTCCCCGACATGCAGGCTTGGATCGCTGCTGCCAAGCTCGAAGTCGATGACATCGACGAACTGGAGGCCGAGTTTTAATGCAGGCGTTTCAGTCGCGGCGGCTCAGCCGTGATCAAGCGGCTACCGCAATATTCAGATTCGCTGTCAGCTTGTCGTAGCCCGGCAGCGTCAGAAATTCCACGTAGTCACCCGTGGTGATTTCGTCAAACAGTGTCGCGGCTTGCTCGTACTCGCCCGCCGTCCACGCTGGCTCGCCGAGCAGCACACGCACCTTCGCTAATTCTTCCGGCAGCCACTGGCGCACCAACGCGGCGGTTATTTTGCGTCCGTCATCCAACTTGCCCTTGGGGCTGCGTATCCACTGCCAGATTTGCGAGCGCGAAATTTCCGCGGTCGCGGCGTCTTCCATCAGGTTGTACACCGGCACACAGCCATTGCCGGCGAGCCACGCACCGATGTATTGAATGCCGACGCTGATGTTGTTGCGCAGGCCCGCTTCGGTGATCGGCTGTTCCGGCTGGAAATTGAGTAGATCTTTTGCGGTGACAGTCACGTCGTCGCGCTGCTTGTGCAACTGGTTAGGCGTGGGCATGTGCTCATCGAAAATGGCTTTGGCGATGTCGACCAATCCGGGATGCGCGACCCAGGTGCCGTCGCAGCCGTCGGTGGCTTCGCGCAGCTTGTCGGCGCGCACTTTCTCCAGCGCCGCTGCATTGGCTACGGGATCGTTCTTGATGGGTATTTGTGCCGCCATACCGCCCATCGCAAACGTGTTGCGCTTGTGGCAGGTTTTCACCAGCAGCAACGCATAGGCGCGCATGAACGGCGCGGTCATGGTGACCTGGGCGCGATCAGCCAGGCAGAAATCCTTGTGGGCGCGGAATTTCTTGATGCAACTAAAAATGTAATCCCAGCGGCCGATATTCAACCCGCACGAGTGCGTGCGCAGCTCGTACAGAATCTCGTCCATTTCAAACGCAGCAAGCACGGTCTCGATCAGAACCGTGGCTTTGATGGTGCCCACGGGAATGCCGAGCTCTTTTTGCGCCACCACAAAAATGTCATTCCACAGCCGCGCTTCGAGATGGCTTTCCATTTTTGGCAGGTAAAAATACGGCCCTGATCCATTCGCCAGCAGTGTTTTTGCGTTGTGGAAAAAATACAGCGCAAAATCGAAAATCGCGCCCGACACTGGTGCGCCATCAATCAGCACGTGTTTTTCCACGAGATGCCAGCCGCGCGGCCGCACCAGCAGCGTGGCGATGTTGTCGTTGAGTTGGTATTGCTTGCCGTCGGGATTGGCAAAAATGATTGTGCGCAGGTTCGCGTCACGCAGATTGATCTGGCCATCAATCATGTTGTGCCAGGTCGGCGCATTTGAATCTTCGAAATCCGCCATGAACACATTGGCGCCACAGTTCAATGCGTTGATCACCATTTTGCGGTCGGTGGGGCCGGTGATTTCGACGCGGCGATTTTGCAGATCAGCGGGCACTGCGGGTATGTGCCACTCGCCTTCGCGGATTTGCCGGGTCTGCGGCAAAAAGTCGGGCAGCTTGCCCGCATCAAATTGCACCTGTCGCGCGGCCCGCGCCGCCATCAACTCACGGCGACGGCTCTCAAACTGCCGTGAAAGCGTTGCAACAAAATTAACGGCGTCCGGCGTCAGGATTTCCGAGAACCCGGGCCCGGCAGTACCGAGTATTTCTATGGACGCATTGGAAGAACCGAGAGTTTTTTTCATAAATATATGTTTTTAAACAATAAATTTTAAATAAGTTATCAGTAGGATTTATTCTATAAAAACAGAGTGTAGCGAATTACCTCGCTATCAGCACATACGATTTAATGGTGCTCTGCAATATTTTCGCTGTCAAGCGAATCTTTTGGAGAGGTTTCGCTGAGTTTGACCCGATTCGAGCCAAGCGCGAACGTCCGTGCCCAAGCGCCGGCGAGCGGCAGCCGG
>JAYUAH010000202.1:0-2209 GCA_043741415.1 Betaproteobacteria bacterium | reverse complement strand
ACGGGACGCTTCCCGCGGATTGGGCTTGCGATTTTCGTGATGGAGAATTCGGGGAGCGGGAGTAACGATCCCCGTAATGCGCTGCGCTCCTTACGGGCTACAAATTTCCGAGTTAAGAAATCCGTCCCGGCAGCTTATACATGCCCGAACCGCCAGCGCTCCATCGTCGCCCACTCATAAACGCCGGCGCGATTGAAAGGCTCATTGGCGCAGAACGCGTCGGCTTCGACCTTGCTGGTCACATCGAGCATGAGCAGGCTGCCGATGGTGTTGTTGCCTTCGTCATCGAGCAACGGGCCGCGGGCGACGATACTATTGCGGTGATTGTTTAAATAATCGAGATGAGCCTCACGCAGCGGCGCCCGGCGCGCGCCGCCGTCGGCCTTGTCGTGGGCGTGAATGACAAACTGCATGGTGCCCGCCTTGCGCGGATAGTCGCGCTGGCGCACATCCAAACCTGGCTTCCAGCGCTCGATGTTGATCGCCTCGAAGATGCCGGCCTTGGTGTAGGGATCGGCGTTGATATAGGCGAGTGCTGCCGCCCGATCCGCAAACTCGATCAGCCGCAGGCTGCCGATGGCATTTTTGTTGTCATCGGTGAACAGCGGCCCTGAATACCAGGTGACTTCCGGATAGCCGTCGAGAAAATTGCGGTGCGCCGGGAGTGCGGCTTCGCGCAGCGCGTCGGTAGCGGGCTTTGAACGACATTTGATTAGCCAATGCATTTGGTGGTGCTTCCTTTCGAGAGTGGCCTTATTGAATCGCCACGATCAAGTTTGTATACCCATTCGGACTGGGCCCTTCGACTTCGCTCAGGACAGGCTTGTCGAAGCCCGTCTCATATTGAATGCCCTTCGACACGCTCCGGGCGAACGGACCGCAATGTTCATTTTGCCGGATCAATAGTTTACTGCGCCTTGATCCCCGCTGCCGCAACCGCCATCGCCCAGCGCTTGATTTCCGATTGATGGTATTCGGCAAAGGCCGCAGGCGTGCCGCCAACTGTAGCCATGAATGAACGGCGGAAATACTCCTGCGCTGGCAGCGATTTCAGGTAACGGTTGGTGGCTTCGTTCCAGCGCTGCACGAGTGCTGCGGGCAGGGCCTTGGGGCCGTACACGGCGTACCAGATGTACGCCTCGAAATCCGGCACGCCAGCTTCGTTGATGGTCGGTATGTCGGGCGCATAATCGACACGTTGTGCGCTGGTGATGCCGAGCGCGCGCAGGCGTCCGCTTTTGATGTGCGATAAGAGCGTGCCGGGGGTGTTGAAAAACACTTTGACTTGTCCACCGATCAGGTCGGCGATGGCAGGCGCGCCGCCTTTGTAGGGCACGTGCAGGATGTCGATCTTGGCGGCCGCCTTGAACATTTCCAGCTTCAGATGAATGGTGGTGCCGACGCCGGACGAGGCCGCGGTGATCTGGCCGGGTTGCGCTTTGGCGAGGGCGATCAGTTCCTTCACTGTTTTCGCGGGCAACCCGGGGTGTACCACCAGAAACGATGGCGAATTGGCGGCTAAAAAAACCGGCAACACGTCGCGCGATGCATCAAAGCGCATGCTGCGGTAGATGCTCGGAATAATCGCAATCGCGGAACTGGTGCACAGCATGGTGTAGCCATCCGGCTCGGCGCGCACCACGATCTCCGTGCCGATTTGCGTGCCCGCGCCGGGGCGATTGTCCACGATCACCTGCTGGCCCCAGATCTCGGCGAGCCCGCTGGCAAGCGCGCGCGCGACCAGATCGACCGAGCCGCCCGGTGTGTACGGGTTGACCATGCGCACGGGGCGGGTTGGAAAATCGCGCTGGGCAATCGCGTTGGTGTTCCACCCGAGCGCGGTACAGGCATACGCAAGGATTACGTTTAGCATGGCCGTCTGCGCTGGCGTTGGTCGGCCCGGCGCCGCACTGCCGAACGTAAGCAATGCCCTACGCAATTGAGGATTCATGATCATGTCTATTTCCGGCGGAGAGGCCAATGTATCCCGCGGCACGCTCAATTGCAAAGTACCGATCTCTGCCTGCCGATCCACGGCGGCACGCTGCGCCGTGCCGAGAATATAGGAACGGGTTACGATCCGGGTTTCAGCGTGCGCTGGAACGACGAGGGGAGGAAAACGCATGTCGCGAACCGCAAAAATTGCCTTACGCATTGCGCCGCTGGTGCTGGCGGCGTCAGCGCATGCGCAACCCGCTTCGACGGGCTC
>JAYUAH010000201.1:0-2219 GCA_043741415.1 Betaproteobacteria bacterium | reverse complement strand
ACAAATACGGCGCCGAGCACGAGTTGATGAACGGTGAATTCCATGGTGGCGGCGTTCGGATTGTATTGCGTAAGTATTTGTTTTTATTGAGTTTTTTTGTAGCGCGTTGAATCAGCCACGGCGGCCTGCTCAAACCCCGCGCGGCGCAGCCGGCAGGCATCGCACAAGCCGCACGCGAGCCCGTCATCGGTGGCTTGATAACATGACACCGTCATCGCGTAATCCACGCCCAGCGCCACGCCCTTGCGAATGATGTCGGCTTTGGACAGCGCGATAATCGGCGTGTGGATCGTGAGCTTGCGCCCTTCCAGCGCGGCGCGCGTTGCAAGATTGGCCATGGTTTCGTACGCGCGCACATAATCGGGCCGGCAATCGGGATAGCCTGAATAATCAACCGCATTCGCACCGAAAAAAATATCGCAGGCGCCGATGACTTCGGCATTGGCCAGCGCAAATGACAACAGGATAGTGTTGCGCGCCGGCACATAGGTCACCGGCACGCCGGGCGCGATGCCGCTGATCGGCACAGCGATGCTCGCATCCGTCAACGCTGAGCCGCCAAAGCCGCCGAGATCGATTTTGACCACACGGTGGTGCGCGGCACCCAGCGCTTGCGCCACGCGCACCGCCGCCGCCAACTCGGCACGATGGCGCTGGCCGTAATTCATCGACAGACAGTGGCAGACATAACCTTGCTCACGCGCGAGGGCGAGTACGGTGGCGGAATCGAGTCCACCCGACAACAGAACGACAGCGGTTTTCATGCGGCCAGATTGTACTACCGGCGGCGCGTGCCACGCGCCGAATTACCGCTGCGTCGTCAATCGACGCTTGGCTTTTTCCGACGCTTCGCTGCCGGGATAGCGCGCCACCAGGGTGTCCATGGTCTTGCGCGCGTTGGCGCTTTCGCCGAGCTCGCTTTGACTACTGGCGATGTTGAGCAGGGCATCCGGCGCGGACGGGCTATCGGGATAGGTCGCGATCAGTTTTTGCTGACTGGTGATCGCGCTT
The DNA here is from genome assembly GCA_043741415.1 of Betaproteobacteria bacterium. GTDB lineage: Bacteria > Pseudomonadota > Gammaproteobacteria > Burkholderiales > SG8-41 > UBA5216. The sequence continues at coordinate 1,208 of JAYUAH010000201.1, read as the reverse complement.
TTGTAATCGCGCAAATTGAAATAGGAGTCGCCAATCCAGTATTGCGCGCGCGGCGCGAGCGCACTTTTTGGATGCTGCGTGAGAAACGACTGGAAGGCGTTAATCGCCCCCTTGTAATTGCCGATGCGCCGCTGCTGCTGTGCAGCCTCATAGGCACGCGTTTCGTCAGGCGAGGCGGCGGTCGTGGCGGTAACGGCGGTCGTGGGCGGCGGTGGCGCCGCGACCACGGGCGGCGGCGCAGCAGCGGCCGCATCGGGGGGCGCACCCGCCGGCGCACTGGCGCCCTGCTCGATGCGTCGCAGGCGCGTGTCGACATCGACGTACATATCGCGCTGGCGTTTGGCGTTGTTTTCGACGCCGTTGTTCACCACCTCGATTTGTCCACGCAGATTCTGGATTTCGCGCTTGAGCGCCTCGATCTGATTCACCAGCTCGAGCATCGATTGCTGGGTGGCCTGCGTGCCGCGAACCCCTTCGTCCAGCTTGTTCAGCCGCGCCGACAAGCTCTCGTTCTGCGCTTTGACTTCATCCAGGCGCCGCGCTTGATCGGCGATTTGTTTGCGCGCCAGATCGTCGTCGAACAAGCCGGCCTGTGCCGGAGCGAGCACGCCAAGCACACCAAGCCCGAGCAGCCATACGCAGGCAACCCGGTAGAACACGCCTTTTGATCCGCCGCGCTTCACGAGTTACTCGCCCTGATAAACAATTTCCGCGCGGCGATTCTCGGCGAACGCGGATTCGCTGCTGCCCTGCACGCGCGGTTTTTCTTCGCCGTAGCTCACGGTTTCAATGCGCGGGGCTTCCGCACCCAGCAGTGACATCATCTGCTTCACCGCGTCGGCGCGGCGTTGCCCGAGTGCCAAGTTGTATTCGCGGCTGCCGCGTTCATCGGTGTGGCCTTGCAGTACCATTTTCGCCCGGTTATTTTGCGACAGGTACTTGGCGTGCGCGGTCACCAGCGGACGAAACTCTTCTTTCACCTGATTGCTGTCGAAATCGAAATAAATGACGCGCTTGGACAGCATACTGTTCGGATCTTTCAGTGCCGGATCTACGCCGCCCAGCGCAGCGCCCGTATCCACTTGCGCGGGCACGATAGGCTTCACATCAACCACCGCCGGTTTCGTTTCTACAGGCCGCGGCGTGCTGGGCGTGCGGTCTTCGACCTTGGCACCGGTTTGTTCCTTGGAGGGTGTGCTGCTGCAGGC
>JAYUAH010000200.1:0-5355 GCA_043741415.1 Betaproteobacteria bacterium | reverse complement strand
TTTGCCGTGGTTCGGCGGCGCGGCGTCGATGTGGGCGGTGTGTCTGGTGTTCTTCCAAAGCATTTTGCTGGCGGGTTATGCCTACGCCGATAGCACCTCGCGCCGCTTGACGCCGCGCACGCAAGCGCATATCCATATTGCATTACTGGTGCTGAGCTTGCTGTTGCTGCCGATCGTGCCCGATGTGCGCTGGAAGCCCGGCGCGGATGTGGGTACTGCGCCGGCGCTCGCGATTCTGGCGCTGCTCGGCGTGACCATCGGCTTGCAGTATTTTTTGCTCGCTGCCACCAGTCCGCTGCTGCAGGCGTGGTGTTGGCGGCGTTACCAACACGCGGTGCCGTACCGCTTGTTTGCGTTGTCGAATTTTGCGTCGCTGCTGGCGCTGCTGTCGTATCCGGTGGCGATTGAGCCGTGGCTGCGCAGTGCCACGCAATCGTATGGCTGGTCGCTGTTGTATGGCATCTTCGCAGCGCTGTGTGCGCTGACCGCGTGGATCAGTGCAAAAGCGGCGGATGCGGACCGGGTCGAAGATAAACCTCTGGATGACGCGACGCCGGCACCCACCACCGCGCAACGCGTTGCGTGGATTGCCTATGCGGCAATGGGTTCGTGCCTGTTGCTGGGTGTAACCAACCACCTGACGCAGAACATCGCATCGATTCCGTTTTTGTGGCTGGCGCCGCTGGCGTTGTATTTGATTACTTTCATCCTGTGTTTTGATCATCCGCGCTGGTATGCGCGCCCGCTGTTCATCGCGCTGATGGCGGCGGCGCTGCCGGCCATGGCCTGGTACAGCGATTCGCTGGATCTGTATATCGCGGCGCCGCTCTACGTCGCGGGCCTGTTCGTGTGCTGTATGTTTTGCCACGGCGAGCTGTATCGGCTGCGCCCCGCGCCGCGTTTTCTCACCACGTTTTATCTGATGATCGCCATCGGCGGTGCGCTGGGCGCGCTGTTGATCGGTATTGCAGCACCGCTGCTGCTCAAGGGCTATTTTGAACTCGGCATCACCCTCGTCGCGTGTGCGTTGCTGCTCGCGTGGAATACGCTCGCAGGCCAGCGCTGGGTGGCGGCGCTGGCGTTTGGGGTGGTCATCACCACAGCCGCTTGTGTGATTAAAAACGTTGCCGATTACACCGGCGACATGCGCGTGATGGTGCGCAATTTCTACGGCGTGGTGCGCACCCGTGATTTTGCGCAGCCGGCGCCGTTTCGCGTGATGTACCATGGCGCCATTAATCACGGCGGACAACTGTTGGCGCCGAATCTGCGCCGCACCCCGTCCACTTATTTTGGTTTAAGCAGCGGCTATGGCCGCGCGTTCGCGAGCCTGCCGGACAAGCCGCGTCGTATTGGTGTGCTCGGCTTGGGCGCGGGCGCGATAGCAGCCTACGCGCGGCGCGGCGACGTCTTCCATTTTTACGAAATCGATCCGCAGGTGGCGGCGGTGGCGATGCTGGAGTTTTCGTTTCTCACCGATGCTCGTGATAACGGCACCCAGATCGAAGTCGCACTCGGCGACGGCCGCCTGTCGCTGGAACGCGAGCCGCCTCAGCGCTTTGATTTGCTCGCCATCGACGCCTTCGCTGGCGACTCAATCCCCATGCACTTGCTCACGCGCGAGGCGATGGCGGTCTACGTGAAACATCTTGCGCCCGACGGCGTGATGGTATTTCAGGCCACCAATCGCTTCGTGAATATTGCGCCGGTGGTGGAACGTTTAGCAGCCGAGTTCGGCATGAGCGCGGTGATGGTGCTCGATGATCCTGAAAATACCTTCAGCAACGGCGCCGACTATTGGCTGTCGGCGACCGATCAAATCATAGTCACCAAAAATCGCGCGCTGCTGGATGCGCCCGCGCTCAAAAACGCGGGCGATCCCTTGCCACACAATCCCGGTTTCCGCGTGTGGACCGACGATTTTTACAACCTGTTTAGTGCGCTGAAGCACTAATAAAATATTGTTTAAAATCAAATACTTATGTATTGTGTAAATTGCTGTGCTGGCTGGAGAATCGATTGTTCACACGTCGCAGGTTGAACTTGACCTAAGCGGCAATCTCAGGCGGTGCGGCGTGATTGCGGTGAACGTGGAAAAACACGCCGAGCAGAATTACGCCTTGTCGCTTTTGTATTTCGACAACGGAATAAACGCCGTAGCAACGCCATTTCTTCGCTGTCACAGACAATAACTGAAGAATTATCGTGACGCGGCTCGCATCGTGGGCTCTTGGCGTCCATCGTTGATTGGAGTTGTTAAGTATCTGTAAAGATGGAACATTTTGTGACTATGTTCACATAAATATTCTCCGACCACCGCTATTCTGATTGCGTCATTGCGTAGTAGGATGTTTTTTTGTGTAGGCCGGAGATTGACAGAAGATATTCGCCGGACATGAAACGCAGCAGTGAGTAAGGCGCTTGGTTTACTGCACCGCGAAGTAAGCAGTAGTAACGGGCTCGCGAGTCTTCCGTAACTACACGACACATTACGACATATTTTTCCAACCGTTTCATTCGGCGCTTGCAAACAAAGATGAAAATTAATCGACACGATAGGTGCACTTCGAAATTTGTCTCGCGAGTCTTGCGCGTCGCGCAAGTAAGCCTGTTTGGATTGCTACTTTCCAACGCGGTAGGCAGCTACGCCGCGAGCGGTGACCCCTACCTTCGGCCACAAGCCGTTCCGGCGCCGCAGGACAACCCATTGACGCCGGCCCGAATCGAATTGGGCAAGACACTTTTCTTCGATCCGCGGCTTTCCAAATCTGACTGGATCAGTTGCGCAAGCTGTCACAACCCGGCGCGCGGGTGGTCGGACGGGCTGCCTACCGGCTTAGGGCACAATATGGCGCGGCTGTCCCGCGCAACGCCCACGATACTCAACGTAGCCTTCAACTCGGTTCAAATGTGGGATGGACGATTCGCCACACTCGAAGACCAGGCGTTGGGGCCGATCGAGGCTGAAGGTGAGATGAATCTACCGCTGCCGGAACTGATTGCCAAGCTGGAAAAAATTTCCGGCTACGCCAAATTATTCGAACAAGCCTATCCCGGCGAAGGCATTGGCGGTAAGACGATCGGCAAAGCGCTGGCGAGTTTTGAACGTACGGTCGTGTCGACGGAATCGTCGTTTGACCGTTGGCGCAAGGGCGACGCAAAAGCCGCAGATGCATCCGCCAAACGCGGGTTCACACTGTTTACCGGCAAAGCCGGTTGCACCGACTGCCACAAGCGTTACAACTTTACCGACAACGGATTTCACAACATCGGCGTAAAAGACGCAGGTGCGCCGGACTTGGGCCGCTATACCCAGCGCAAGCTGGACGTGATGAAGGGGGCGTTCAAAACACCGACGCTGCGCGATATCGCACTGACCGGCCCCTATATGCATAATGGAAGCTACAATACACTGGAGGAAGTAGTGGATCATTATGACCGGGGCGGCGACAGCAAAGAAAATCTCTCGCAGTTTATCAAGCCGCTGCATCTGAGCGGGCAGGAAAAGCAGGACCTCGTCGCCTTCATGAAAAGTCTCACCGGCGTGCCGATGCGAATAACCGTACCTCAACTGCCTAACTAGGGAGTAATGACCATGCGCAAGATTGTTTTGGTGCTGATCACGGCGGCCGCAATCACTTCAGGTCTTTCAACTGCGGCCGAATTCACGGTGGAGCAAAAGAATGATGCCTTCAACCCCAAGACACTCAAAATCAAAGTGGGCGATACCGTGAATTTCAGGAACGCCGACGCGTACTATCACAACGTATTTTCGTTGACGGACGGTCAATCGTTCGACTTGGGATCCTACAGCGGCGGTGTAACGAAGAAGCAAACGTTCAACAAACCTGGCAAGGTCGATGTGGAATGCGCGATCCACGCCGATATGAAACTCACGGTCGAGGTCAGCAAGTAGCGCTGGAGCGGCCGACATTGTCGCGGCCCTTTTCATGACAGCGCCTGGCGTAATCGCGCCGTTACTGGGGCATCGCACATGACATACGGCATCGGCTTTCGGTTGACCGCGGGCTTTGCGCTGATCGGCGCATTCATGCTGTGCGTTGCTGCCATGGGCCTCTATGGCCTGCGCTCGTTGAACGGCGGTTTGCAGTACATCGTCGAAAACCGCTATCCCAAAATAGAACAATTGCACACGGTGATCGATGAGATCGCATCGATCTCGGTTGCTATACGAAGCGCATTGATCGCGGATAAGCAAGAAGAGATCGACGCGCATATTGCGCAGGTCAACGGTGCGCGCCGGACGGTCAGCGGCCTCCTTGCGCAGTTCGATACGTCCTTTCTTTCCGAAGAAGAAGAGGGCCGTAAGCTTCTGCAGAATTTGCACGACGACAACGGGCGCTACTTGGTAGAGATCGTCAAGGTAACCCGTGCCGCGACCGCCGGCGACAAGGACAAAGCCCGCACACTACTGCTCGAAGGCTTGCAGCCGCGGCAGACCGCGTACGTTGCCAGCCTGCGCAAACTGGCCCAACACGAAACCAGCATGATGAAAAACGCGCAGACCGATGCGCTGCAGACCTATGCCAGCGGCAGAAACCTCATCCTGATGATGGTGGCGCTCGCCGCACTGCTGACGGTTGTACTGGCGTGGCGGTTGACGCGCGGCATCACGCGCCCTCTGCAACGCGCCGGCCACCTGGCTGATGCCATTGCCAAAGGCGATCTGACACAGGCCATCGCGGTCAAAGGCCGCGATGAAACGACGGCGCTGTCCGCGGCGCTCAATATCATGAAAGATCAGCTCGTCGCCACGGTGACCCGCATCAAACAGGTGTCGAGTGCCGTGAATACCGCCGCCACAGAGATTGCACAGGGCAATCAAAGTCTTTCAGCGCGCACGGAACAGCAGGTCACCGCATTGGAAGAAACGTCGGCGTCGATAGAGCAGCTTACTTCGGCTGTCAAACATAACGCTGAAAACGCCCGCGCGGCCTCAACGCTGTCCAGTAACGCCTCCGGCATCGCAGCAAAAGGGGGCCGCGTCGTCGCCGACGTCGTAAAAACCATGAGCGGGATTTCCGAGTCGTCGAAAAAAATCGCCGACATCATCAGCGTCATCGACAGCATCGCGTTTCAGACGAATATTCTTGCGCTCAATGCGGCTGTCGAAGCGGCACGTGCCGGCGAGCAAGGCCGTGGCTTTGCCGTGGTTGCCGCCGAGGTGCGCAATCTCGCACAGCGCAGTGCAGTGGCCGCCAAGGAGATCAAAGCGCTTATCAGTGATTCGGCAAGCAAGGTCGACGCCGGCACCGCGCTGGTCGATGACGCCGGCCGCACCATGAGCGAACTCGTCGACGCCGTGCAACACGTTACGCGCTTGATCAATGAGAT
>JAYUAH010000199.1:0-2220 GCA_043741415.1 Betaproteobacteria bacterium | reverse complement strand
CGCCCGAACGGATTGCTGGCAACATTGCCGGTGATGTACGCGGCGAATGCGCCGGCGGTGTCTTCGGCGCTGCAATGCTCCGCGAGGTACGACAGTGTGAGCGCAAAGGCAGTGGACATGCACAGCCCCTGCACGATGCGCAGCAGCGTGAACGTGGTGAGATCGGGTGCGACCGCCAGCAGTGCGGTCGGTATCGACAGCAGCGTGAGACTAATCAATATGCCGCGCCGCCGGTCGATGCGGCGGCTGAAAAACGCCACCGCCAGCCCGGCAATGGCCATGCCGATGGTGCTGGTGCTGGCGTTGACCGCAAAGCCGATCGCGGCGGGGCTGACGTCGTACGCGTTCGCCAGCGACGGCAGTATCGCCTGCGTCGCAAAGAGATCCACCACCGTCAGAAAAGCCGTCAGGCTGATGACGAAGGAACGCAGCAGCGCCGGACCCGTGCGGCGCGGCGCAGCGGCCGCGGTTTGTATACTCGATAGGCTCATGAAGTAACTCCGGTAACCCGCCGGCGCGCCCTCTGGTGCACTGGTGCATTGCTACGTTGGCGCCCCGGCGCGTGCCTTACATCATGTGCGCGTCTTCGGTTTTCATTTCGTTCGGGAACAGGTCGACCGAGATCAGCACGGCCGGCGTTTTACCCGAATTGATCCACCAATGTGATGTGCCTTTTTTCTCCGGCGCAACATCACCGGCTTTATGCGTGATGGGCACCGCGCAACTGCTCGAGTATTCGATCACTTCGCCGGACACGATGTAAATCATCGCGGGCCGTTCGTTGTGGCTGTGCCACGGCGCGATGCCGCCGGGCTTCATATCGAGCTGGCGCAGGCGGAACAAGCGGCCTTTCAGCGCGAGCGGCTCTTTCGAGAGATCGGTGGTTGCGCGTACCACATTCGTTACATCTTTCGGCGCGGTGGGGCTGGGCTTCTGGCCTTGGCCATCAGCCACGACTTTGTCGGCGGGGCATTGGCCGGCGAACGCGCCCGTTGCGGTGATTGAGAAAGCGCCGGCCAGTGCGGCGGCGAGTGCAATGCGCGGACAGCGTAACCAAAGCGCCTGGTTCTGTTTGCGGGTTGTGGTCATGATGAAGTCTCCTTGTCGATAGTCGGATGGTGCATGTGATCGTGCGCCGCAGCCTTCATTCCGATTACTGCAACGTGCGGATTCGTCCTGGCACTGGCGAATTAATTACATGAATCACCGTTGTAAGCTGCGCGCGGCGAACCCGACTACCCGGCATGAATCGTTCATACACTGAAGGGAATTCATCATGCTGAAAGGTAAAACGGCACTCGTCACCGGCTCGACCAGTGGTATTGGTCTGGGCATTGCGCAAGCACTGGCGCAGAGCGGCGCTAATCTGGTCATCAACGGTTTTGGCAATGTCATGGACATCGAGCGCCTGCGCGCGGGCCTTGCGTCAGAACATGGCGTGCAAGTTGTCTATAGCCCGGCAGACATGAGCAAGGCCGGCAGCATCCAGACCATGATGTCGCTGGCGCATACTGCACTCGGCGGCGTGGATATTCTGGTCAATAACGCAGGCATACAACATGTCGCGCCGATAGACGAATTTCCACTGGAAAAATGGGATGCGATTATCGCCATTAATCTCAGCGCCGCGTTTCACACCACGCGTCTAGCGTTACCGCATATGAAGCAAAAAGGCTGGGGCCGTGTGATCAACATCGCCTCGGCGCACGCGCTGGTGGCGTCACCCTTCAAATCGGCGTACGTCGCTGCCAAACACGGCATCGTCGGGCTTACCAAGACCGTGGCGCTGGAAGTCGCCGAACAGGGCATCACGGTCAATGCCGTGTGTCCCGGTTACGTGTTGACGCCGCTGGTGGAAAAACAGATTCCGGACACTGCAAAAGCGCGCGGCCTTTCCGAGGAACAAGTACGGCGCGACGTTTTGCTCGCGTCGCAACCTACCAAAAAATTCGTGACGGTCGAAGAAGTAGCCGGATTGACCGCCTTTCTGTGCAGCGCCGCCGCCAATTCAATTACCGGTGCGGTGCTACCGATTGAGGGCGGTTGGACCGCGCACTAACGCGCCGCTGACAACGAACCATTCTCAAGAATTGCCGACGCGGGACGGGGGAGATTATGCAATCGGTGACGTTACAAACGACTAAAGAAACAAGTTACTGGAATCAAAGTTTGGTCATAGAACAGCGCGTGCGTTTGCGGCGCGGCACGCCCTTATCGAAT
>JAYUAH010000198.1:0-5373 GCA_043741415.1 Betaproteobacteria bacterium | reverse complement strand
GCATGCCGTGCACGAAGACCCGACGCTGGGCCCGCGGCAGATTCATCCGCCCAAAGGGGGAACGATCATTCGCATCGCCGAAATCGCGCCCGAGTCCGAAGAAATTCGCAATATGACGCCAGAGAAAGCGCGTGAGGTGTTCAAGGCGATGGGCAACGAAGCCGCGTCCTCATTTGGCCGCGGCGGCCGTCATCCGATGATGCATCGCACCGAAACCATCGACTACGCGATTTGCATCGAAGGTGAAATCACCATGCTGCTGGATGAAGGCGAGGTCACGCTGAAGGCGGGCGACGTGTTGATACAGTTAGGCACCAATCACGCGTGGAGCAATCGTTCGGGCAAGGTGGCGAAGATGTTGTATGTGTTGATTGACGGGGAGTTTGATGAGGAGATGAAGGGGTGGTTTGGGGGTGGGCATTAATTTTGAGGTCGCGTGACTGATGAAAAACGTGTTGTTCATCTGCAGCCAAAACCGGCTGCGCAGCCCGACGGCGGAGCAAGTTTTTTCGTCGTGGGCTGGCATCGAGGTTTCGTCTGCAGGATTGAACAACGATGCGGATACGCCGGTCACGCCGGCAGCAATTGAATGGGCCGATTTTATTTTTGTGATGGAAAAGGTTCATCGCAATAAATTGCAAAAAAAGTTTCGATCACACTTGAATGGCAAGCAGGTGATTTGTCTGAACATTCCGGACGAGTACGAATTTATGGCGCCGGAACTGGTGACGCTCTTGCGAGCGAAAGTGCCGCGATTTCTTAGTGGTTCGTAGGGCGCAATCCCGTTGCGCCGGATGTTGTATGTATAGACGTTATACAAAGGTCAATATTAAGTATTTGATTTTATTGAATATTTTTATTTCTAACGTGATGCGGCCTTCGCTGACCCGCGATTGCAGATCGCAGCGCTACAATGCCGCATCCCGATTCGTTTCCCATCAAGGAGTTCACCATGGACACCACACAACGCGTTCATTATGAAATCGATGTCACCGATGTTGAATACATCAAGCACGGCGGCAAGCCGTATCTGGCGCGCGTTTACAAGCCGCGCGGCAAAGGGCCATTTCCGCTGCTGATCGATATTCACGGCGGGGCATGGGTGAACAAGGATCGATTGGCGGACGAGGGCACGGATACCCCGCTCGCGCAAACCGGCGTGGTGGTGGCCTCGCTCGACTTTCGGATGCCGCCGGACGGGGCTTATCCCGCTTCGATGCAGGATATCAACTTCGCCATACGCTGGTTCAAATCGCGCGCGGCGGAATTCAATATCGATCCGAAGCGCGTGGGCATTTTAGGTGTGTCGAGCGGCGGGCATCAGGCGATGTTGACCGCGATGCGCCCGAACGATTATGCGGATATCGCCGGCCTGGCGGGTGTGGATGCGTCGGTGCAATGCGCGGTGATGTGCTGGCCGGTGATTGATCCGCTGGGGCGTTACGAATACGCGCAAACCTTAAAGGGCGGGCAGCATGACAAGCAAGCGTTGAACTGGATCACTAGCCACGACCGCTATTGGGGCAGCACCGAAACCCAGGCGCAAGCGAACCCGACGCGCCTGCTGGAGCGCGGCGAGAAAGCGCAAATCGTGCCGGTGATTTATTTGCAGGGCACGGCGGACTTGGCGCACCCGGTGCCGAACCGCGAGCGCTTTATCGCGCAATACCGCAAGCTGGGCGGCAAGGTCGATCTGCATTTGTTCGAGGGCGTGGGTGAAGCGTTTGTCACCAATGATCCGAACTCACCACAGGCGAAGGATTGCATAGAGAAGATTATTGAGTTTGTGCATCGCGAGTTGGGTTGATCCGCGATTGCACCGGTTTTTGTGGTGGGTTGCGCTTGGCTCCACCCATCCTACGCAAATTGAGTAGGATGGATAAGACCCATCACAACGTAAGCACAGTTCTATGTTAAATCTTCTGGCCCCGGCGCACGTTTGCGCCCTGTGAACATTGCCAACACTAGATTTTCCCCGTGGCGCAACGAAGAAAAAATCACGCCACCGATGTGCAGCGCCACCAGCGTGAGCAACACGTTGGTGAGGCCTTCGTGTAATTCTTCAACCCACTTCACGCCCCAGTATTGATCGGTGGTAAAAAGCCAGCCGGTGGCGCACACGCCGGTGATTGTTAGTAGCAGCGCCACGATCATCCAGCCGCCCAGCGGGTTATGGCCGAGGTGACGGGGTTCACTGTGTTCGAATAGTTGCTTGCTGTAACCGAGTGTTGTCGCAGGTGAACGCACGAACTGCGCGAAGCGCGCGTAGCTTGAACCAACAAAACCCCACATCAATCGCACGACAACGATCGCCAGCACGGCGTAGCCCAGCCATTCATGCCATTTGCCGCCGCTGTGGCGTGTGAGCCACGCGGCTGCGATGCCGGTGACGAGTGTCCAGTGGCCGATGCGGACTAGTGCGTCCCAGACTTTATATCCGGCGCGACTGGAATCGCGATCACTCATTTGCGCGGATATTTGCTCGTCGGCACCAGTGCAAGGGTCTTCGGATGGAAATAGGCTTCGACGCGCTCACCGCTTTCGTCGAAGGCGTACACTTCATAACAACCGCCGTCTTCTTTCACACGGCGGATTTTCCAGCCTTTGTCGGTGAGTTGTTTTTCCAGCTTTTCCTGCGGTTGCCAGCCGGCTTGCGGGCCGGAGTCGCAGGTGGCGAGGCCGGTGGCTTCGGCTTGTGTGGCGATACCTAAAACCGCACACGCTACAGCGCTTTGAATGGTGAATTTCATTGGAGATATCCTTCTATTGTGAATGGTCTGCGGATAAGACATGCGCGCTTACGCGATGTTCCAACGTCATTTCGCCGCGCGTTTCATGAAATCAACGAATACGCCGGCGAGTTCGTCGTCTTTGAATTCCCATTCCTGCGGCGGCACGATGTCGATGTCCCGATGTTCCGGGAACAGCAGGTATAGCTCGCTGCCTTTCATGATGGCGTGCGCGCGTTCGCCGACATTGCGGTCGTGGGTTTTGTCGTTGCCGGGCACGATCAGCGTGGGTATCTTTACGGATTGCAATTGCTCTACCGTCGCGCCGATTACAGGCTTGGCGGCGTCATTCAAAAAGCCGTCTGCCCATTGGCTGAAAGAGGCAGTGAAGCGATTTACGTCCATATTCATAATGGTTTGGCGATTGGAAGGCCGCTGCGCAATGCGCTCACGAAAGTGTTCGCTCTCGCACACCGCCGCCATGCCGCCTTTTTTCGCCGCCTCGATAAATTGCAGATAATACTGATGGGCAAGCCGCTTCGCCGCGAATTCGCCGCCTGTGACACGCCACAGCAGCAAACCGCGCACCGCTTGCGGGTAACGCAGCGCGAGCAACAATGACATGCGGCAGCCCGACGAACCGCCGCCGACAAAACACGGCAACGCATTGAAGTGCTGCAACATCGCATAGAGGTCTGCAGCCCAGATTTCATATTCGGATTCGGTGCCTTCCAGCACCACGTCGGAGGCGCCGCAGTTGCGCCGGTCGTGGATCAGCACGCGGTAGCCCTGGGCGGCCACGCGCTCGGCGAGATGTTTCACGCCTTCGAGCGGACGGCGGCCGCCGGGGGAAAGTGCAACCCAGGGGCCTTTATTGCCGAGGATTTCGTAGTTGAGGTGGGCGCCGCGTATTTGTAGTTGGGGCATGGGATTCTCCTAAGTATGCAAAAAATTCCTTACCGCAAAGGCGCAAAGATAACGCAAAGCACATTAACGTCAAGAGCGTTTTTCTTTGCGGCACTTCTTTGCGCCTTCAGGTCTTTGCGGTTTGAGTCTAACGTGCCATCAACCTTCCGGTTTGATCCCCGCAGCCTTGATTACTTTGCCGAATTTCTCCACTTCGCTACGCACAAATTTTTGAAATTCATCCGGTGTTCCGCCGCCGATTTTGTAGCCGTGTTTCTCGATGGCGGCGCGCACGTCAGGGTGATTCATGGTTTTGCTCATTGCGTCGTAGAGTTTTGCCAGTATCGGTTTGGGCAGGGCGGCTGGCACCCAGGTGCCGAACCATGCATTCACGTCAAAATTGGGTAAACCCGATTCGTGCGCGGTGGGGATATCCGGCGCGTGAGTCGAGCGGTGCAGCGAGGTGATGGCGATGCCGCGCAGCCGTCCCGAGCGGGCTTGCGGCAGCATATAGGCAATGCCGCCGACCACCATATGCGTTTGACCGGCGATGGTTTCCTGCACCGCCAGCGGCGAACTCTTGTACGCGACATGCACCAGTTGCGTGTTCGACGCCTGCTTGAACATCTCGCCCGCGACATGTGAAATGCTGCCGATGCCGAACGAGGCGTAGTTCAGTTTGCCGGGATTGGCTTTGGCGTGAGTAATCAATTCGCTTACCGTTTTCGCTGGAATCGACGGATGGATGCCGAGCAACAAATCAATCGAGCCCAGGCGCGTGAGGCCTTGCAGGTCGCGCAGGATGTCGTAGTTCAGTTTATACAAACTCGGATTGATCGCAATCGCCAGCGAAGTGGCCATCAGCGTGTAGCCGTCGGGCGCGGCCTTCACCGTCATCTCGTCGCCGATCACCCCGTTGGCGCCGGGGCGGTTGTCGACTACCACTTGCTGGCCGAGTGTTTCGGATAATTTAGGGATGATGGTGCGGATAAAAATATCCGTCGCGCCGCCGGCCGCCATCGGAATTATCAATCGCAATGGCCGCGTTGGAAAATGATGTGCAGCAGTTTGTGCGTGTGCCGTGCTTGCTGCTAACACGCACATCGCTGCCGCGAATACGCTGAATCCCAAATGCATGAAATATCCTAAGTATTTGTTTTTAAACAATTATTTAATGAAGTGCTACAGTGACATCATACACGCTCGCGGCGATACGATCTTGCGCGTCACCGACCGCGTGTGTCCAAACGTCGGCACATGCACCGAGTGCGTGCCGGGGCCGCCGGCGCAGATGATGCTCACTTCTTCAGGCTTGATCGAGATTGGAATTTTTGTGTCGGCGGTGAACTGCCCCAACTCCGCGTCGCGCGTGTGTTGCAAACGCATGCGGTCTTTGGCGGCGAGACGATCTACATGCAGCTTGGACATGTCCCACAGTTTCAACTTCACATCGCGCTTGGATAAACCTTCACGCGCAAGGATATGCGTGTGCTCCGGCTCGATCAACAGCCACGGTTCGCCGCCGAAGTAATAATCGTTGTTGGTGGGAAAGCACATGCTGTTGGCGATGACCTTCAGCAGATCAGCCGCATCCTTGGCGTGAGAATTGAAATTCACCGTGCCCGCGGCGCCGACGATGGTGACGGTGCTGTCGTTTTTGTCGAAGCCGCGTTCGACATGCAGCGGTTCCCACGGGCTGTCGGCTTCGTTTTCGGCGCAGCAAAAGGTGTACTTGCCG
>JAYUAH010000197.1:0-2230 GCA_043741415.1 Betaproteobacteria bacterium | reverse complement strand
CGCCCAGTGAAGCGAGATGATCGAATACCCAGCGTACCGCTTGTGCACCGTCGGTGAGAAAATCCGGGTAACGCACTTGCGGGTACAGCCGGTAATCGGGCAGCACCGCGATATACCCCTGGGCGGCTAGCGCCGTGGCCACGAAACGATAATCCGCCCGCTCGCCGCTGTTCCAGTTGCCGCCGTAGAAAAACACAATGACCGGTGCCGCCGCGGCGTCGAGCGGACGGTAAACATCAAGCTGATGTCGCGGATGCGCCCCGTAGCGAATGCCGGTTTGGGCGCGATAGGTGTCCAGCCACGCCCAGCTATTGATCAGCGCAAGGGGCGAGCAGCCTTGCAGCAACGCCGCGCCACTCGCCAGTGCGAACCGATGAAATGCCCGACGTGTTGTACGCTTTGTACGTGTTGTCATACCCCTAAAGTCCCGGCGCATCGCATAACGCCTATAGCACTACGCGTTATACGCATCGCGAGGCTGACTGGATGCGGCGCAGCCCACTACCGCTAATAACTCGTCGGCCAATTGCGCAACAAATGTTCGCCCACGCCGTGCTTTAGCCGCAGGCGATGCACTTCGAGTGTGCGGATCAGGTATTCGCGCGTGTCGCGCGGATCAATCACGTTCTGCGCTTCGTATAACTCGGCCAAGCCCCACGCCGAGGTGTCACGTTCAACTTCGGCCTTGAGTTGCTTGAAGCGCTCGGGGTCATCTTCGAATTTCACACCATACAGCACGTTGACCGACACCGCCGGATCCATAAAGCCCAGGTCCGCCATCGGCCAGCACGCGATTTCATCGGCGTTTTTGCCGCCCGCCATATTGATGAAGGCTTGGCCATAGTTCTTGCGCATCATCACCGTGATTTTTGGTACGGTGACCAAGGTGAGCGCATTCATCCAGTTGATCACTTTGCCCGGCATGCCGCGAATCTCGCCTTCGACGCCGATTAAAAAGCCGGGCACATCCACCAGAAACACCAGTGGTATGTTGAACGAATCACACAGCACCATGAAGCTGGTGACTTTCTGGCAGGCATCGGCATCCAGCGCGCCGCCTTTGTAGAGCGGGTTGTTGGCAATGAAGCCGACGCTCTTGCCGTCGAGCCGCGCCAACACGGTAGAAATGGATTTGCCGTAGCGCTCTTTCAATTCGAACATCGAATCTTTATCGGCGACGGCCTTGATGATTTTGCGCACGTCGTACACTTGATTGCGCGATTCGGGCATGAGGTCGAGTATGGTTTTGCTCGCCTCGTCCGAACCCGGCGGCACCGGCACTTCGGTCGGTGGTGCCATGTTGTGACTGGGCAAATACGACAAAAACTTTTTGATCGCGTCGAGACACTGCTCGTCGGTATCCACCGCCATGTCGGCAAGGCCCGATACACCCGTCAGCAATTTCCAGCCGCCGAGGTCTTCAGCGCTGATCGGTTTGTTGATCGCAATCGACGTCACGTTCGGACTGGCAATCGCCATGATCGCGCCTTTGCGCATCACCACAAAATCCGACATCGCCGAATACCAGGTCGATGAACCGTAGCACTGCCCCAGCAGCGCGGAGCACCACGGCGACTCGCGCAGGCGCTGATATTCAGTGGGATCCTGTGCGATGATCGCGCGCCCCGCCGCGCCCATGCGATCGGGCATGCGCGCGCCCGACGATTCGCCGAGCAATACCAATGGCATGCCGCGTTTGGTCGCGGTCTGCTTCACGTGCTTGATTTTTTTCATGTTGATCACCGCGGATGACGCGCCCATCACGGTGAAATCGTTCGACACCAAGCCTACTTCGCGGCCATTGATTTTGCCGAAGCCTGCGACTTTGCCGTCCGACGGTGTTTTGTGTTTGACCTCTGCGCGATTGCTGCGCGCAAACCGCCCCGATTCGATGAAGGTATCTTTGTCGAGCAAATAATCGATGCGCTCGCGCGCGTTGAGATTCCCTTCGGCCTTGCGCTTGGCCAATTTTTCCGGCCCGCCCATGCCGATGGCTTCGGCAGTTCTTTCCTGAAATTCCTGAATCAGTTTTTCAAATGCCACAGGTCGCTCTTCATAAAAAATTATTTAAAAACAAATAGTTACGTAATTATATCAGTCTACCCGTGCGCCGGTGGCTTTCACCACCTTAGCCCATTTTTCGAATTCAGCGCTCATCAACTCCGTCGCCTGCGCCGGCGTGCCGTGCTTAAGTGTCGCACCATGTGACATGAGCCGCTTGCGCACGGTG
>JAYUAH010000196.1:0-5380 GCA_043741415.1 Betaproteobacteria bacterium | reverse complement strand
CGCGCAGCCGGCCGCCTTGCACATGCGGGAACACGCCGGTGACCACCGCGAAGATAGAATCGACCTGGCCGCCCACCACATCAATCACCGATTGGCCGGTGCCCTTGTACGGAATGTGCGACATCTCGACGCCGGCCACCGACAGAAAATACGCCATCGCGAGATGGCTCGGCGAACCGTTGCCGCCGGAGGCGTAGTTCATGCGCTGGCGTTTGGCGAGCGTCACCAGTTCCTGCACCGATTTCACCGGCACCGAGGGATGCACGGCGAGCATCTGGTTGTAGGTGACCGGCACCGAAATCGCCACGAAGTCGCGATCCGGATCGAACGGCAGTTTGCGATACATCGACGGATTGACGGTGAACGTGGTGTCGATGGCGAACAACAGCGTATAGCCGTCGGTCGGCGCTTTTGCCACCAGTTCCGCGCCGATGTTGCCACCGGCGCCGGGCCGATTCTCGATGAAAAAATTCTGCTTGAGACGCTCACTGAGCTTGCCGCACACCACGCGTGCGAACGCGTCGAGCGGGCCGGGCACGGTGGTGACGATGACGCGTACGGGTTTGGTGGGGTACTGCTGCGCATGGGTGATGCAGGGTGTGAGTGCAATGCTCGCCAGTGCCGCCAGAGTCATACTGGTTTTCATCGTGCCACTCCTCTACATTTTTACATTCGGATCACGTGTGGCTTAAAACCAACCTTGTCGTTCCCGCGCAGGCGGGAACCCATAACACAGCGCCACTTGAAATGTCGTATGGATTCCCGCCTGCGCGGGAATCACAGGAAGGCTAATTATTTTACTTTCTCATACCGAAGTGATCCATCAGCGCCTTGATACCCGCTTCGCATGCGGCGATATCCTGCTCGCCGTTGCCGCCCGAGGCGCCGATGCCGCCGACGCATTCGCCATTCACCACAATCGGAAAACCACCGACGAATACGGTGAAGCGCCCTTCATGCTGTGTGAATATGCCGAACGCTTCTTCGCCGGGAACGGCATTCTTGTAGTGGTGCGTGGGCTTGCGGTGGCCAGCGGCGGTGAACGCCTTGTTCATGGCGATTTGCACGCTGGTGACTTTGCCGCCGTTCAGGCGCCGCAGCGCAATCGGGTAGCCGGCGTTGTCGCATACGCACAGCACTTCGGGCACTTTCAGTTCCTCGGCTTTTTTTTGTGCGGCGTCGAGAATGAGGTGGGCTTCTTCCAGCGTGAGCGTGTGATACGTGTGCATGGCGGTTTTCTCTTCTCAGGCCGCCTTGCGTTGCGCAGCGTCCTGCGGCTCAATCAAAAATTTGCGGTACACACCATCCAGATACAGCCGGCGCATCATCGCTGCTTCGCGCACCAGCCGCACGCACGAGGTTTGCACTTCCGGCGTGGTGGCGTATTTCTCGACGATTTGAAAGCCGCGCTCGCCGTGCTCCTCGTCGGCGACGATGTGCAGCGTGAAGAACTGCACTTCGTCTTCGGTGAAACCGTATTTCTCGATCAGCGGCGGCGTGGTCTTGCTGTAGATTTTCGGCACCTGCGATTCGAGGCCGATCAGCAAGCCCGACAGCGCCTCGACAAACGGGCGCGTTGCCTGGCGATGGCACCAGCTTTGCAGGCCCAACGTTTCGGCCAGTAACTCGCCGCGCTCCTGTGCGCCGAGTATATCGTCGCGGCTCTTGCCGCAGTGCCCGGCGAAATCGAGCAACAGATCGGCGTGACGCACCGGTGCGAAATTGCCGCTGCCGACAAAGCCATCTTCCTCGGCCACGTTCTCCAGCAGAAAATGCTGCACTTCCCAGTGCGGGCAATTGCCGTAAACGGTGGCTAGCCACTCGGAAAAATGGCTGACGTAGTGGTAGTGTTGCTTGACCCATTCACCCAGTAATTCGCGATTGAGCTTGCCAGAATACCAAGCCTCGCTCCATGGATGCACCGCCGAGTGTCGTTGATTGATGGCGTCTTCGAGTGCGGTACGAAATGCGCTATTGGCCATGATAGGTTTTCTCCTGCGGTGGTTGAAATGGCGCAGTAACGTAGCCCTGCGCGGCTCAATCGGGATCATGAAAACTGTATACTATAGCGCTGTGCATGTGGGTGCAACGGTGCTGACTTTTTTATGTAAGTATTTGATTTTAACCATAATCTAACACGAAATTAACCTGAACTGTTTTGTATACAGAAATTCCCTTATGACTTTTGATGCCGCGCATTACATCCACGGCGACGCCTTTCAGAGCGAAAAGCGCACGGTATTCGCCAGCAGTTGGCTGTCGATCGGCGTAGCGCAGCAGTTAGCGCAGCCGGGTCAGTATGTGTCTGCCGCAGCGGGCGGCTGGCCGATGCTGGCGGTACGCGGTGCCGACGGCGTGCTGCGCGCGTTTCGCAATACCTGCCGTCACAAGCAAATGTTGCTGGCGGATAAAGATAGCGGCTCGTGCGAATTGTTTCGCTGCCGCTTCCACGGCTGGACCTATGATTTGTCGGGTGCGTTTGTCGAAGCACCGACCGCTGTTGCACCCACGGGTGATCACGCGCAGCACGGCTTGATGCCCATGGCGTTGCAGCAGTGGCGGCAGATTATGCTGGTGAACTTGCAAGCGGATGCTGCACCCGCGGATTTCAGCGCACCGGACAATGCGGCTTACACGCACTACGCCGGCGCGAGTAGCATCGATATCGGCTGCAACTGGAAAACGCTACTCGAATTGACGCTGCCGGACGATCACGTGACGTGGTGTAGTCCCACGCTGCTGATGCGCATGAGCGATAGCGCGCTAGTGATCGATCAGATTGTGCCGCGTACGTTTTTGCGCACACGGGTGAACCGCCACGTGTACCGAGTGGCGGCCGGGGAACACGCGGCTGCCGAATCGACTGCGCTCGAAGCGCTAAAAATACAGGCAGAAATACTGCAAGCCGTGCGTGCAGGCGGTGTGGCGGTCGATACCGCAAACGCGCGCGTGGCGCAACTCCATGCGCGTCTTGCGCAAGCCTACACGCAGGATCGCGCGACTCTCTGACCGGCAGCAATCGGCGCGTGTTTTAAATACCGGGCGTGTTAACACGTATCTTGTAGATGCTGGTGCGCGCGGCGATATAAAGCGTCTTGCGGTCGGCGTCGCCGAAGCCGATATTCACGGCCAGTTCCGGTGCGCGGACGGTGCCGAGATGCTTGCCTTCGGGCGAGATAATCCAGATGCCGCCCGGCCCTGTCTCGTAGAGATTGCCCTTGGTATCGACGCGCAAGCCGTCGGTGATGCCGCGCTCGGCGTGATTGCGCATATCGATGAACAGCTTGCCGTTGGTGAGCGTGCCATCGGGGCGCACCTCGTAGCGATTGACGTGATTGTCGCGGCCGGCGTTGACGTAGAGATATTTTTCGTCCGGCGAGAACGCGAGGCCGTTGGTCGAGGGCATATCGCTGACCACCTGCGTGAGCTTGCCGTTTTTCCACATCAACACCGAGTTGGTGAAGATTTCGCGGCGCGGGTCTTTTTCACGCAGACGAAACGCGCCATACGTATCGGTGAAGTAGATCGCGCCGTCGCTGCTGACCACCACATCGTTGGGGCCGCCGAAGCGCTTGCCTTCAAAGCGGTCGGCGAGCACGGTGCGCTTGCCGTTGTGCTCGATGCGCATCAGCGAGCGACCACCGAAGGTGGCAATGATCAGCCGGCCCTGGCGGTCGAGGGTGAGGCCATCGGCGCCGATCATGGCGAATTCTTCGTACTTCGGATCGGTTTTCTCCAAGCCGTTGTTATTGATGCCGCCCCAGCGCCACGGCTCAGGACCGCTATAGCCGACATTGCTTAGATAAACCGACGCCGTGCCGTCCGGTG
The DNA here is from genome assembly GCA_043741415.1 of Betaproteobacteria bacterium. GTDB lineage: Bacteria > Pseudomonadota > Gammaproteobacteria > Burkholderiales > SG8-41 > UBA5216. Next base: position 1,552 of record JAYUAH010000196.1, on the reverse strand, counting down.
TGAGCTTCCAGATTACATTGCCGGGAATGTCGGTAAACAGCAGATAACCCGTCTTGCCTTTCTGCACCCACACCGGGCCTTCGGTGAAGCCGAAGCCGCCCTTGATGAGATCGACCTTGGCGTGGGGCGACACCAGCGCATCGAGCGCGGGATCAAGTCGCTGAACGCTCACCGCGTCCTGCGCGTGCGCAAGCCCTGCAAGGGTGAAGAACATCATGAGCACATTTGTGGCGATGGCTAGCAGTAACCTGGACATAGGCGTCTCCCAACGATTGGACATCGAAATATCACGGTTAACCAACGGCCACTGTATTCCCCGGCGTGCCGCGTGGTCAACTCGTAAGCCATACGGCATAACCAACCCAGCGAGTCGGCAGAACGTTGGTCGCCGCGCTCGAACGCAGCGCGGCGTTCATGCGCCATCAGCCCGCTCAGGTAGCGTAAGATTGCTGCTCGACCGCGCTCTTGCACACGGTCTTCCTATAACAACGGATCGGGAGCCCCTTATGAAAATCTTTCGCGTTCGCAAGTCGCTGATCGGCATGTTTGCCATAATTGCGGCGGCGGGCCTGAGCGCAGCGATCGCGCAGCAGACGCCGCCGGCCAAAGGCCCCAGCGCGAAACCGCTGGTGCAACTGGACCTGACGCATGAAATCGATAGTGTGCAGAGCCGCGTGCTGCGCACCCAGCTCACCACTTACGCGCCCAGCGCATCCAACACCACGTATACACACAAGGATCGGCCCGAAACCGTTTACATGCTATCGGGTAAAATCATCGAACACCGTGGCGCAGTCGCCAAAGAATACGGTACCGGCGATTCGTTCACGGCCGGCAAGGACCCCGAGCACTGGATCGAGAACAAAGGTACGGTGCCGGCCGTGTTGCTGGTAACCGGCATATAGAAACAATAACGACAGATTCACCAGGAGATGATGATGATGAAAAGTGCTTTATTGCGGTGGCCGGCAGCACTCGCGTCGCTGGTGTTGGTAGCCAGTTGTGCGAACACGCCGGCACATAAGCAAGCCAGCAAGCAAGCCAGCGTTGAGCGTATCTATGTGATCCACTGCGGCGAAGGCACGGCAGCCGACCAGTCGCGCTGGTCGCCCGGCGTCAATGTTGGTAAACCGATTACGCTCTCGAACAGTTGCTATCTGATCAAGCACGCCAAAGGGTATCTGCTGTGGGAAACGGGTTTCGCCGATTCGATTGCGACTATGCCCGATGGTTTTCCGTCGCCGGTGTTGCATTGGCGCTGGCGCGCGCCGAAAAACCTGACTGCACAACTGGCCGAAATCGGCGTCGCGCCGCGCGACATTGCCCACCTCGGCTTCTCGCATGCGCATGCCGATCACATCGGCAACGGCAGCCTGTTTCCGACGTCGACCCTGTACATCCAGAAAGCCGAGTACGAATTTTATCTGGGTCCGAAAGGCAAGCCGCCGGCGCCGCCGGCGAACTACGACAAGTTACGCGCGAACCCTACCGTGCAACTCGAAGGCGATCACGACGTGTTCGGCGACGGCTCAGTGATGATCCTGGCTACACC
>JAYUAH010000195.1:0-5391 GCA_043741415.1 Betaproteobacteria bacterium | reverse complement strand
CGACCAGCGCGGCATACAGCAGGCGCGCACGTTGGTGATTCGGTATGGTCATCGGGTCGGAAATCATGAAAAACGTGAACAGCAGCAGCGCGCCGCTGTGCAACTGGTGCCAGAAAATCGCATCGGATTGCCCCAGCCACAACACACGCGCGCCGAGCAGCGCGACATAGCAGCCGAGAAACATCCAACTAATGTCCATGCGCTGCGCGCGGTTGGTAACAATCGAGCCCAACGCAACAAACCACGCGGCGTAAATCAAATCATTGCCCCACTGCCCCGGCGAAATCCACGCGCCGGGGATCAACGTGAGCCCGGCGATCACGCCCAGATTCGCCGGATTGAATACATGCTTGCCGTTGACGCGAATCACAAACTTGGCGCCGATGGCAATGAACGCCGCCAGCGGATGCGCCCACAACGTGTCTGCACGCAGCAGGATCGACAAGCCGAAACAGGTGATGATGGCGCTGAGAAAACCCACGTTCTTGAGATTCAACAAGCGCACGAAAAGCGCCTGTGTTGCCAGCCCCGCCGCAAACGTCAGCGCCATTTGCTGCGGCTGCAAACTGAAATCGCGCACCAGCACGCCAATCGACAGCAGCGTGGCGAGAAACAGGATTTGGTAAATGCGGGCGTCGCGCGGCAGCGTCATCATCGGACTCACCAGAACCTTTACTTCCAGAACACGACGCGGGCACGCACGCTGTCGATGATGGCAGCAGTTTTCAAGCCCGCGCGCTGACGAATTGCGTTGATGTCCCAGCCCGTCAGATTCGATAGCGTTTGCGCCTCGCGCTCCTGGCGCTGCACCAATTGCTCGAAGTACGGCTTCGCCTCGTCGCATTTGTTTTCGTCGCCTTTCCACGCGTGCCTCAACACATAGCGCGTCTGGTAATTCTGGCGGTCCTTGGTTTCCTGAAACATCAGGTCTTCGGGAAAGGTCTCGGCGCTGTAGCGCACATGCAGCCGCGTCACCATCGCTTGTTGCCCGCCGCCGGGCGCAGGACGACGCAGCATCGGTGCAGGCACGCCTGGCGCGGGCGCGTTCGGCGTGAGATGTTGCTCTGACAACCACGACACACCCGCTTCTTTGAGTTCATCCGTGGACAGCGGATCGGCCGCGCACGGATCACACCAACTCATATCCCAGAAATACTCGGTGAATACCGCTCGCAGCGCCTCGCGCTTGGCCTGTTCGTTGAACATCGCCTTGTAGAAGGGCGCGAACTCGCTGCGCAAATACACCGGCAAATCCATGTTCGCCGGCAATTTCACCGTGCGATAGTTGGTGGTTTCGACGCGGCCGGTTTTGCTGAGCATGTAGATCACCAAATCCTGCGGGCCTTGTGCGTTCACCGTGCCCAAGCGTATCGGCAGCATGAATTTTTCAGAGTTAAAGCTGAACTGTAACGGCCGCAGCATGGTGGCGCCGGTTTTGATTTGCTCTTTCAAATTAACTTTGGCGACGAAAAATTTCAGGCCCTGGCGGATGTACGGCTGCAACGCTTTCGATGCGCCCTTGGGTATCTGGTACTTGTTCAGCCGCAACCAGCGCTCAAGACCGCCGGATTCCTTCGCCGATAGAATCACGATGTCGTATTCGTCGACGGTATACTGCGCTTCGATGGTGACGCCCAGCGCTTTGGTGCGATCAGCCATGACGCGTGCCGCCGGGGCTGCGGCCATCGGCGCGCGCTGCATCATCATTTCACGCCGCACCTGGCACGGATCGGGATCGAAATATTCCGCCAGCCGCGGCGCGGTGTAAGCGTCGATGCGTTCGAATATTTTTTTGTCGACGACGCGTATCTGTTCTTTTTTCAGCACCTCGGGCACCGGCACCACCATCGCAAATTCGGTGAGCGTACCTTTGTAATCGTTCAACATGGTGAGGGTGGTGGCGTTGTCGTGACGCGCCATAATCACTTGCGAGGCTTCGTTAAACAAACTCGCATCGGCCTTGCCGACATAGAAACCGCAGAACGCTTGCGCGCTATTTGCCGCACCTAGCGCGCACAGTGCCGCTACACTATAAATATGTAAGTATTGGATTTTAAACAATTTTTTACTCCTTCGGATTCGAGATTGCGCCGTGCTCGACAGCTACTAACGTGGCGCAACCCGAAGTGGGGTTAAGCCTTAATGCCGTTCGGCTAAAGACCATGACCAAAACACCGTTCGGGCTGAACTTGTCGAAGCCCTGCGACAATTACGCTGACCCTTCGACAAGCTCAGGGAGAACGGAGTTTAGGTGAACAACATTGGGTCACAGCTTGTTCGAATCCGCCGCGTCCCACAAATCCGGCGTCATCGCGTTTTTCGGCTGCACCAAACCAAAGTGACGAAACGCGCTGGCGGTCGCCATACGGCCGCGAGGCGTGCGCTGCAAGTAGCCTTGCATAATGAGATAGGGTTCGAGCACATCCTCGATGGTGTCGCGCTCTTCGCCGATGGCCGCGGCTAAATTATCAACACCCACCGGCCCGCCATCAAAACGTTCGATCACCGCCAGCAGCAATTTGCGATCCATCACATCAAGCCCCAGCGTATCGACATCGAGCATTTTCAGCGCCGCATCGGCCACCTCGCGGGTGATGTTGCCGTCGGCGCGCACTTCGGCGTAATCACGCACGCGCCGCAGCAGACGGTTCGAAATACGCGGCGTGCCGCGCGAACGGCCCGCGATTTCGCGCGCACCGTGCGGATCAATCGGCACTTCGAGCAGCTTCGCCGAGCGCGTGGCGATGCGCGTCAATTCCTCGACGCTGTAAAACTCCAGCCGCGCGACGATGCCAAAGCGATCACGCAGCGGATTAGTCAGCATGCCCGCACGCGTGGTCGCACCCACCAGCGTAAACGGCGGCAGATCGAGCTTGACCGAACGCGCCGCGGGACCTTCGCCGATCATGATGTCGATCTGGTAATCCTCCAGCGCGGGATAGAGAATCTCCTCCACCACCGGCGACAGGCGATGGATTTCGTCGATGAACAGCACATCATTCGGCTCGAGATTGGTGAGTATCGCCGCCAGATCGCCCGCGCGCTCGAGCACCGGCCCCGAGGTGTGCCGCAGATTGACACCCATTTCGCGCGCGATGATGTGCGCGAGCGTGGTCTTGCCCAACCCCGGCGGCCCGAACAGCAGCACGTGATCCAGCGGCTCTTTGCGCTTGCGCGCGGCTTCGATAAAAATCGACAATTGCCCGCGGATTTTTTCCTGGCCGACGTATTCGTCGAGTTGCTTCGGGCGCAACGCGCGCTCGAACGCCTCCTCTTGCGGCGAGGCGGGTGCGGCGGCGATCAGGCGGTCGGTTTCGATGGTCATGGACGTGATGATATCAGCGCAGCGGCTCGGTGCCTTCAGCCAGTATCTTCAGGTACTGGTCATACACAAACAAGCGGTTGCGCCGCCGGCCTGTTCGTTCGCGCACCACGCCCAATTGTTCGAGATGCTTTAGGGCGGCAATAATGGTAGGCGTAGTGAGGCCGAGTTTTGTTGCTGCGCCCTTGATCGACGTGATTGCGCCCTCCTGCAGCAACTGGTGCACACGCTGCATGGAAGCCGCGGGGCGGCCGAGTTTTTCGATACGGGCACGATCGGTGCTGAAGAGATTCAGTATTTGTTGCGCAGCATCGGTGGCGCGCTCGGTGGTATCGATCACCGCCTGCAGGAAAAACTCCAGCCATGCCTCCCATGCACCGTGCGTACGCACGCGCTGCAGCAGTTCGTAGTAGGCGTCGCGGTGCGTCTTGAAATACAAGGACAAATACAACAGCGGCCGCGCCAATGCACCATCGGCGCACAACAGCAGCGTAATCAACAAGCGGCCCAGCCGCCCATTGCCATCGAGAAAGGGATGAATAGTCTCAAACTGTACGTGGGCCAGCGCTGCTTTGATCAGCAAGGGCGTTTTCACCGGATCATCATGAAGGAATTTTTCAAGCAAGCCCATGCACGCGATCACTTGTTCGGGTGGCGGCGGAACAAACGCGGCGTTCCCTGCACGCGAGCCGCCGATCCAGTTCTGCGACCGGCGAAACTCGCCGGGCATTTTGCCGGCGCCGCGCCCACCGGCGAGTAGCACGCCGTGCGTCTCGCACAATAGCCGCACTGACAACGGGAAGCCGCCCTGCATACGGGCCAATGCGTGATTTATCGCAGCGACGTAATTCGAGACTTCTTCCACGTCGTCGATGGGCACGCCCGGCACCTCGCTCGCTTCGAACAACAGCAAGTCGGATAGCGACGATTGTGTGCCTTCAATTTGCGAGGACAGCAACGCCTCTTTGCGCACATACATATACAGAAACAGTTCCGGTTGCGGAAAAACCCGCGCAACGCCGTCCAGTCTACCCAAGCCGCGATTGGCTTTTTCGATTAGCTCCTGCAGGTCCGGCGTGATCTGTAATGGCGGTTCGGGTGGCAATGGCGGCGGCACGAACGCGCGTACGGATTCGCCAGTCACGCTGGTGGTGATATAACTGCCCAAGCGAGTTTGATCGGCCACGGAACTACCCGGTCTAGGTACGTTTTGTGCGTTATTTAGGGCGCGTAGCAAGCGCTATTAAAGGAATGTTTAATAAGCTGAGGTTCTATTAAAACATAATGTGTTTTAATTTAATATATAAATTAAGTATTTGTTTTTAAATAATAAATATGCTTAGTTAGCACACGCTCATAATTACAAAATCTATTAATTATTGGCTTTAAATCCTGTTCGGCCAAAGGCTCAACAGCAAATCTACTGGGATTTCGACAGCGCCTTGAGCGCTTGGCGAATGCCGTCATTGACCGTAGCACCCGCAGGCAGTTGCTTCACCGCCCACGACGCCTCCTTGTCGTTGTAGCCGAGCGACAACAGCGCATTGATGATGTCGCTGCCGGCACCGACATTGCCCGAGGCGGGCGCAATGGAGACGGTAATGTCGAGTTTGTCTTTGAGTTCAAGCAACAAACGTTCAGCGGTTCTTTTGCCGATGCCGGGCACTTTGATCAGGCGCCCGCTATCCTGCTGGCTCACCGCCACGTGCAAATCGGCCACCGACATGCCCGACAGCACCGACAACGCCGTGCGCGCACCCACGCCGGAAATTTTGAGCAACTGGCGGAACACCGTACGCTCCTGTTCCGTGGCAAATCCATACAACAAATGCGCATCCTCGCGCACGGTCAAGTGGGTGAGCAGCGTGACCTCGGCGCCGACTGCGGGCAACTGATACAGCGTGCTCATCGGCACATCGATTTCATAACCGACGCCGTGCACATCCACCACGATTTGCGGCGGCTGTTTCGATTGCAGCTTGCCGGTGATGCGTCCGATCAAATGAGTCTCCCGCGCTTGACGCGATAACCCGCCGTTGCCAGACGCCCGAGTCCCTGGCCACCATGCG
>JAYUAH010000194.1:0-2244 GCA_043741415.1 Betaproteobacteria bacterium | reverse complement strand
TCCAACAGCGCGCGGCCTTTGAGTTTTTGCAGCATCGCCTTCGCTTGATGCAACGTCACCGGCGCGAGTTCGAGCGCCGTGTCCTTGAGCAACTCCACGAAAACGCCACCCAAGGCCACCACAATCAACGTCCCAAACAGCGGATCGATGCGCGCGCCGATCATGATTTCCACCCCGGCGGGTACCATCGGTTGCACCAGCACGCCGTTGATTTGGGGCTTGGGTGATACCTTGTTGGCATTGGCCATCACGGCGTCGTAAGCTGCGGTCACTTCTTCGGCGGTTTTCAAATGCAGGCGAATCACGCCGGCCTCGGTTTTGTGCGGCAGGTCAGGTGATTCGATTTTCAGCGCCACGGGAAAACCGAGTTTTTGCGCAGCGTTCGCCGCTGCCGCTGCCGATTGCACCAACTGCTCTCCGACCACCGGCACGCCGTACGCCGCCAGTACTTGCTTGGCTTCACGCTCGGTGAGTGTTTGGTTATTTGATTCCACAATCAACCGCGCGGCGGCAACCGCCGCATTTGCAGGCGACACGCGCACCAATTGACGTGGCCCGTGTTTCTGCTCGGTATGGAGCCGGTCATCGCGTTTGTGCCATGCGGCCAGCGTCGCAAAGCAGCGGTCTATTGACTGAAAGCATTGCAAGTGCAGATTCATTTCCGCTTCCAGCGTGCTGGGGCCGCCGATCCAGCCGCCGGAGTAGCTGCAGCACACCGGTTTGCCGAGGCGCTTGCCCACTTCCGCCATCCCTAGCGCGCGCGGCAGGCTGCCCTGGCTCAGACTGGTGTGCGGCACGACCATCGCGCCGTAAGTGTCGCCGCTCAGCATGGCTTCGACCGCACTGCCGGCGATGCTGTTGTCCCTGACCAGCATCGCGGTGAGATCGCACGGATTACGCAGCGCACCGAATTCGGGCACGTAGGGCCGCAGCCGCTGCTTCATATCCTCCGGCGGTTGCGGCATCGGCACGCTGTGCGCTTCGGCGGCATCGACGGCGGCGATCAACGCCCCGCCCGATGCGCCTATCGCTGCCACGCCGCGCGATTTGGGCCGTTCCACTTTGGCGAAGAAGGCCGCGGTTTCTAACAGATGTTCGATAGCGGGCACAACGATGAAGCCCGCGCGCTCGAATAGCGCCATGTAGGCGTCGGTCGAGCCCGCGAGCGAGCCCGTATGCGACAACGCTGCGGTCGCGGCTTCTTTGCCTTGACCCAGTTTGCAAATTACCACCGGCTTGCCGGCTTTCCACGCCAGTTCACCCGCTTCGAGTAATTGCATCGGATGCGGCATGCCTTCGAACAGGCACGCGATAGCCGCACACCCCGTATCACCGGCGAGAAATGCAATTTCGTCGGCGATGTTCACGTCCGCGCCGTTGCCGAAGGAAAGCACATGGCTCAAGTTCACGCCGCGGCGCTCGGCTTGCCCCAGAGAAAATCCGATCGCACCCGATTGACTGACGATACCCACACCCGGCCCGCGCGGCGGGTTGACTTCCATTTCGCCCGAGGCAAACGACACCATTGCCGTGGTGGTGAAATTAACGAACCCCAGCGTATTCGGGCCGATAATTTTGATGCCGGTGTCACGCGCAATCGCGGTAAGGCGCGTCTGATCCGCGGCGTGCGCCGGCACACCCGTTTCCGCGTAGCCGGAGGCGAAGATCACCGCACCGCCGACGTTATTGGAAGCGCAATCGAGGAGTGCCGCTTCGATGCCGTCGCGCGGCATGCAGAACACCGCGCAGTCGGGTTTTTCCGGCGCGTCGGCCACTGACTGGTAACACGGCTCGTTGCCGATTTTTTCGTACCGCGGATTGATGCGGATGATCTTGCCGGCATACTTCGCCATGTTCGCGATGGTGCGTGCGCCCAGCGATGCCGGGTTCGGCGAAGCGCCGTAGATGGCCACGCTCTGCGGGTTAAACAGGCGCGCGAGTTCGGCGTGGGTGTAGACATTGCGGTGTGCGGCGTCGGTAGAAGTGCTCATGCTTAGCGCCCCTTGAATACCGGCTTGCGCTTTTCCGCGAAGGCACGCTGTGCTTCGCGCGCATCTTCGGTATGCGACAAGCGCTCGGTGATGTTTTGTTCAAAGCGATAACCGTCGCGCTGAGGCATGTTTTCGACCACGTTGTAGGCTTCCTTGGCCAGCATGATCGCCAGTGGGCTCTTGGACGCGATATCGCGCGCGATTTTCATCGCTTCCTCCATCAACTGCTCGCGCGGCACGCAGCATTCGATCA
>JAYUAH010000193.1:0-2244 GCA_043741415.1 Betaproteobacteria bacterium | reverse complement strand
CCACGCGCCCAAGCTCAGCGTGGTGCAGAAGTACGGCACCCTGTTGCGCGGCATCGATGTCGCCGCCTGTGAAGCGCGCAACGTCAAAGTGCTGACCTTGCGCCGGCGTGCGAATATATCCTGCGCCGAACACGCCCTGATGTTGATGCTGGCACTGTCCAAAAAGCTGCATCAATTGCACGGCCGCATCAGCATCGGGCAATTGCAGGCCGCCGGCTTCAATCCCAAAATTTTCGACAGTGGTTACACGCCCAACTCCGGCTGGCCGCGCGTGACGGGCCTTTCCGTTTTGTACGGCACCACGCTGGGCATTATCGGCTTTGGCGAAATCGGCCGCGAGATTGCGCTGCGCGCCCACGCCTTTGGCATGCGCGTGTTGTGCACGCAGCGCACGCCGCTGACTGACGCCGAGCAACGCGAGTGGCACATCACTTATTGCGAGCGCGACGCCCTGCTCGCCGAGAGCGATTGGGTTTGCATACAGTTGCCGGCCGGCACCGCGACGCGCAACTATCTCGACCGCGCACAGTTCGCGCGCATCAAGCCCGGCGCAAAACTGATCAACGTGTCGCGCGCGCAAGTGGTCAGTCGTGACGCGCTGCTGGAAGCGCTGCGCAGCGGTCAGCTCGGCGGCTTCGCGCTTGATCCGCAGTACGAAGAACCGGGCCGCACGGACGACGAACTATTGAAATTTGATAACGTGATACTCACGCCGCATGTCGCGGCCATGCCTCGATTCAACGCCCTGAGTGACTTTGAAGATTTGGTGCGCGCTATCGCCACTCACACCCCGGCATAAAATATCCTTTAAAATCAAATAGTTATGCAATGACACGCGCTATGACTTAATCTTCGCGCAACACCACTCTACAATCTTTTTTGCAAAGGAGAATCAATACCATGGGCCATACGTACGATGAACTGAAGCACAAGACGGTCGTGCAACTGCGTGAGATCGCCAAGGAAAACGAAGCCGAGCATGAATCGCTAAAGGGCTACACGCAACTCAACAAAGATCACTTGATTACCGCGCTGTGCACGGCGCTGAAGCTGCCGATGCATGCGCATCACGAAGCGCGCGGCATCGACAAAGCGGCGCTCAAGGCAAAAATCAAGTCGCTGAAAAAGCAGCGCGACGAAGCGCTGACGGCGCATGATCACGCCAAGCTGAAAGTCGTGCGCCGCACCATCCACGCCTACAATCGGCGCATACATGCCGCGATGGTTTAACTGCGGCGTGTTCGTTTAGTAACGCCGTGATGGTGTAGGCGCGGCGCGTTAGCTTTTCTTGTCGTCCGGCGGGGGCGCCGCAGCCGTACCAGTGTCTGCGCCGGCGATCTCGTTCGGCGGCGGATCCATGCCCATGGCGCGCAGCACCCATGCAATACCAAAACCCGCCAGCAGCGGCCACCAGTGCGTGAGTATTGCCGCCAGTGCGCCTGCCGACACAAAGGTGATGCCCAACAACAGCAAGCCATGATGCTTGCTGCGCGTGTAGACAAAAAACAGCGCCAGCCCCCAGCAACCGTACATCAGCGCAAAGCTGTACACCACCCAAGCGATGGGCACGCGCCCCGAATACACCGCGCCCACCACGCCCAGCACTGCCCCGCCAATGACCCACTTCATGTTACAGCCCGCCCAAAAATAAACCGCGATTCTACACCGCGCAGCCGCGTGATATAACGACACCATGGCGGCGACCCATCCCCAACGTACCCTGCAAGCCTGCTGTGGCACGCACATCGTACACGACGGACTGTCGGATGTGAGCTATGTGCTGCTGCCGCTGCTGGCGCAGGCCTTTGGACTTAACCTCACGCAAGTCGGCACCATACGCACCGCGCATCGTTTGGCGATGGCGGCATTTCAATTGCCCGCCGGATTGATCGCCGAACGCTTCGGCGAACGCAATCTGCTGGCGTTGGGCACCGTGCTCGCCGGACTGGCGTTTATCGCGCTCGGTTTTGCCAATGGCTACTGGATGATTTTGCTGGCGCTGTTTTTCGCCGGCATTGGCTCGGCGGTGCAGCATCCATTGTCGTCCACCATCATTTCACATGCGTATCCCGGCGAGGGGCGCCGCACTGCGCTGGGCACTTACAACTTCGCGGGTGACGTCGGCAAATTCATATTCGGCGGTATCGTCAGCCTGTGCGTGGTTGCCGGCATTTCGTGGCAGGCACCGGTGGTGGGTTTCGGTGTTGCGGCCCTGCTCACCGCCGCTGTCATTCTGCTGTGGAT
>JAYUAH010000192.1:0-2246 GCA_043741415.1 Betaproteobacteria bacterium | reverse complement strand
ATCGACGCCAAAATCCACGCGCGATTGACCGCCCGCCGGTTGAAGGATATGTTCCATCCAGCAAAAAAAGCGTAGTCCTCGCGAAACGCGCCACCCTTGGCAGGAGAATCTGAATGCATAAGTTTGTATCTTGCACGACCACCCTCTGGTGTTCGAGCGTAGTGCTGGCGTCCACGGTGACGCTCGCTGTCGCGCAGAATTACCCCGTGCGCCCCGTGCGCATGATCGTTGCCAACGGCCCCGGTTCGGCGCCGGATGTGATTGCGCGTTTGCTGGGCGCCAAGTTGGCTGAATCGTGGGGTCAGCCGATCATCATCGACAATCGTCCGGGTGCCACGGGTCTGATCGCGGTGGAGTTGCTTGCAAAATCCGCACCCGATGGTCACACCCTATTCTTGAGCACCATGACGAATTTGATCGCGATGTTGATGTATCAGAAATACTTGCTCGCGACCGAGCTGGGGTCTGTCACATTGGTTGGCACTACGCCGTTTGCAATCGTGGTCGCCGGCACAACGCCCGTCAAATCGATTGCAGAGTGGGTTGCCTATGCCAAGGCGCGCCCCGGCCAGTTGTTGTACGCCTCCGGCGGCAACTGGGGATCGTCGCACCTGTGCATGGAATCGCTCAACGCCATGACCGGGATGAAGCTCACGCACGTGCCCTACGCCAACACCAGCTCTGCGTTTACCGATCTGATCGGCGGCAATATCCACACCTACTGCCCGGCGGTGCCGGGGTTGGCGCCATATATACAATCCGGCAAAGTACGCGCGCTCGGCGTGACCTATCGCACACCCACCAAGCTGATGCCCGGCGTGCCGCCCGTCGCCGAAGCCGTGCCGGGGTTCGAGCTGTATGGCTGGTACGGCATGAACGTGCCGCTCAAAACACCGCCCGAGGTGATCAACAAAATCAATGCCGAGTTGGTCAGGGCACTCAAGGATCCGCAATTGCAGGAGCGCATGCTGGTGACCGGCGCCGAGGCCGTGGGCTCCACGCCGGCGGAGTTCACCACGTTTCTCAAGAAAAACACCGAGCACTGGAGCAAAGTGCTGCGTGACAGCGGCGCGAAATTCGGCGAGCAAAAATAATCGCGCTGGCGCGACGGGATATCAATCCACTCAATCCACTCAATCCACTTTAAGCCCGATCTGCGCCACCAGCTTTTGCGTGGCGTCGTAATCGGTTTTCAGCATCGCCTCAAAATGCTCGGGGCTTTTTCCCACCGGCTCGGCGCCGATGACGGTGATGCGTTGCTTCACTTCCGGCGTGGTGAGCGCATCGGCCACCGCTTTGTTCACGCGCAGCACGACGTTGCGCGGCGTGCCAGTGGGCGCAAGCAGACCGATCCACGTCATGTGCTGATAGCCGGGGAAACCCGATTCGGCGACGCTGGGCACGTCGGGCAATATCGGCCAGCGCTTTTCCGAGGTAATGGCGAGCGCACGCAGCGCACCCGACTGCAGATGCTGGCTCATGCCCGGCAGCGCCGCCATCGATAACGGCACCTGCCCCGCGATCAAATCCATGGTCGCCGGACCGCCGCCTTTGTACGGCACGGCAGGAATATCGAGCTTCGCCACGGACTTGAACGCTTCCATCGCGACGTGTGTAGGCTGGCCGTTGCCGCCGTGCGCATAAACTATTTTACCCGGCGCTGCGCGTATCGCTACGATCAAGTCTTTCAGGCTGCGATGCGCGCTTTGTGAATTGACGACAATCACCGACGGCGCTTCGGTCATTTGCACCACCGGCACAAAATCGCGGCGCGGATCGTAGCCGGCATTTTTGTAAATAAATGAATTGAGATTGTGGTTAGTGGTGGTTTCCAGCAGCGTGTAGCCATCGTTCAACCCGCGCGCCACGTATTCACTGGCGATATTGCCACCGGCGCCGGGGCGATTTTCCACGATCACTGTTTGACCCCAAGCGCGCGTCAGGCGGTCTGCCACAATGCGCCCCACCACATCGAGGCCGCCGCCGGGCGCGGTCACCACTACGAAGCGCACCGGTTTCGCGGGATAGTTGCCCACAGCTTGCGCAAAAGCAGCGGGCACAATGCTGGTGCAAGCCAGCCATGACGCGCTCAAGTATCTCCATTTGCAAAACAACGTCTTCATCGGCGAAACGCTCCAAAACATAAAGAATTGCGGCCTGAATATACTACGAAGACTGGGCATTCATTCACGCCGATACCGCTGCATGGTTTACCGGGGCGCCCGGAAATCCGCTCGGCAGCAGCA
>JAYUAH010000191.1:0-2248 GCA_043741415.1 Betaproteobacteria bacterium | reverse complement strand
GACCGCTCGCACTCGCCGGATCGCCGGGCAATGTGATGCGGATACGACGCATATCGCCGTGACGGGCCAGCGCCGCCTCGACCTGCAAGTTGTTTTCTGGCTTGAACACTGAGCAGGTGACGTAAAGCAACCGTCCGCCCGGTTTCAACATCGGCCATACGCCGTCGATCAGGCGCTTCTGTTGCGCCGCGAGCTGTGCTACATCGCTATCGCGTTTGAGCCACTTGCCATCAGGATGCCGCCGCACCACACCAGAGCCAGTGCATGGCGCATCGATGAGTATTCGGTCAAACGGCACGCCGTCCCACCACGGCGCATGCGTCGCAGCGTCCGCCGCGCGCACGTCGCCAACCAATCCAAGGCGATCAAAATTTTCAGCCACGCGCTTCACGCGCTCGGCATCCACATCGAGCGCAATCAACGTGCAATCGGCCAGCTCCATCACATGCGCGGCTTTGCCACCGGGCGCGGCGCAGGCATCAAGCACGCGCATCCCATCTTTCGCCCCAAGCAAAAGGCCAGCAAGCTGCGCGCCCGCGTCCTGCACCGAAAAATGCCCATCGCGAAAACCGGGCAAACGCTCAACCGGACGTGGCCGCTTGAGCACGATCATCGTGTCGGACAGAACCTCCGCTTCGATCTTTTTCGCCTCGAACGCCGCCATCACCTGTTCAACCGTCGCCCGTCGCCGATTCACCCGCAGCGTCAGCGGGCCATGCCCATTGCCACCGCGCAAAATAGCCTCCCACCACTCGGGCTGCTCGCGTCGCACGCGCTCAACCCACCAGGTCGGGTGATTCCACATGCCCTCGTCGTGCTCCATCGCCTTGGCGAGCGAGGCTTCCGGTTCACGCATGTAATTACGCAGCACAGCGTTAGCAAACCCCTTGGCTCCGCGATTGATCGTCTCTACCGCAGCAACCGCCTGCGACACGATCACGTGCGAGGCCGTTTTGCTGTGCGCCAGCTCGTAAATCGCCACCCAGAGCAGCGCTTCAATCAGCGGCTCCGGCTTCGCGTGCACAAACTGGCGAACGATCGCGCGCAACTCGCCTAGAAAACGCAGCGTGCCGTAAGTGAGATCAGTCAGCGCAGCGCGCGTCGCGCCATCAAATCCAGAGGTATCAACGCGGGCCAGCGCCGCATCCGCGTTATTGCCCGAAAGCACGGCCAGCACGGCTTCAGCCGCTCTGCGCTGGACCAAGGCGAGCGCGACGGAAGGCGGTTTGGACGAATCAAATGCCGGACGACCAGGCGTACCCGGAGCGGCAATTTTCTTCAGAACAGGCGCAACGGTGGCCGACGGAGGTTTCATCGCGCGAAGGTTTACGGTGCACCAGCACAAGCAGGCACACAAAAGAGTGATGCATGCAGTGTATCCGAGCACAACAGCTTTTTGCTGAAAGCTAAATTTCACTGGGGCTATGACCACATAATGCACGAAGTCGACTTGAGCCGATAGCAGCCTTCAGCCTCTACTAAATGGGGCATATACTGAAAAGATGAACCGGAAAGCAAACTTCCCCACTTGCCGCGCCATGCGCTGTCTTGCGACGCTCTGCGCCTGGTCCATCGGTTCGGCGACCGCCATGACCTTCACCGCGGCAGCGCCGACGCTCTATCTCGGCGGCGCCGTGGTGCCCAGCGACTGGGACGCATGGCAACAGGCGATGAGCCGTTTTGGCCCGCAGATAGACACCGTCGTGCTACACGATTCCGGTGGCGGCGATTCCGCAGCAGGACGGCGCATCGGGGCCGACATCCGCCAACGCAAACTGCGCACCGTTGTGCATGGACGCTGCTCGTCTGCCTGTGCCAACATGTTTCTCGGCGGCACCGAGCGCCAGTTTGCGCTGACCGACAAAAAGATCACCGCCGTGCTCGGCTACCACGGCAGTTACAACAAAAAAACGCATGAGGTCAACCGCAGAAAACCCGGCGACTACTTTGTGCAAATGACCGATGGCAAGATGGATTCGGATTTTGTCGAACGCTTCATCCGCCTCGAAAAACAGCGCGGCCTGATGCGCTTTTTTCATCCGATGCAGCGTGCCAAAAGCGATGACCCGCTGGTGATGCTTTGTTACGGCGACGAAGACCGCGCGCAGCTCTTTGAGCAATGCGAACGTGTCCCGGAAATCGACGCACTGTCCAAGGGCGTGGTTACCACCTGGGGCGTGTACGAGATTGAGCCGCCGCCGAAACTCGACTCGGGACGCGCGACGCGCAAGAGCTGGGATGCCACGGT
>JAYUAH010000190.1:0-5426 GCA_043741415.1 Betaproteobacteria bacterium | reverse complement strand
TTTCAGGAATTCATGGCACTGGCGCGCGCGCGTCCTGGTGAAATCAACTATGCGACTTCGGGCCCGGGCGGTTCCGGCCACCTCGCGGGCGAACTGCTGCGCAGCATGACGAAAATCAATATCGTGCACGTGCCGTATCGCGGCCAGCCGCCCGCGCTCAACGATCTGCTCGCGGGGCAGGTGCAGTCGATGTTCGGCGCGCCGTTGGCGGTAGTGCCGCACATTCGCAGCGGCAAGATACGTGCGCTCGCCGTCACCGGGCACAAGCGTTCGCTGGCAGTGCCGGACGTGCCGACCTTCGATGAAGCCGGACTGCCGGGCTACGACGCCAGCACCTGGAATGGCATCATGGTACCTACCGGCACGCCGCGGGCAGTCATCGAGCGCTTGCACAGCGAGATCACGAAAATTCTGCGTGCACCGAATACACTGGAGCGGCTGGCTGGTGATGGTTCGGTGGCCGTCGCAAGCACACCGGAAGTATTCGCTGCATTCATCAATGCCGAGCACGCGAAGTGGAGCAAGGTGGTGCGCGAAGCGAATATACGGGTTGAGTGAAAACTTCAATAGCGTTTAACCACAGATGAGCGCAGATAAAATCAAGGTCAAAGACATTTGCCACCGAGGACACAGAGAACCCCGCAATTTTCTCTGTGAACTCTGTGTCCTCTGTGGCTAAAGGTTTTTGAAGTGTGTTTATCTGCAATGACTTGATTCAGGTGCTTCGAATAAAGGCCTGTGCTGGAAAAATGGGTTTGGGTATTTGAGGCTGTAAAAATGGACAACAAAATGTTTGCAACACGATGACTGAATTACTGATAGAAAACCGTGACGGCTTGCTGCTCATCACCTTGAATCGTCCGCAGAAGGCCAATGCGCTGACGGTGGCGATGAACGAAGCCCTGGCGAGTGTGTTGCGTCATGCGAGCAGTGATGCCGCTGTGCGCGGCGTGCTGCTCACCGGTGCCGGCGAGCGCGCGTTTTCTGGTGGCGTGGATATGCGCGAGACTTCAACTCTGCCGCTGGACGAATTCCGGCAGCAGCGTTCCACTGCTTTTTTTGCCGTGTTGATCGCGCTGGTCGAATTGGAAAAACCGGTGGTCGCCGCAGTCAACGGCGCGGCCAGCGGCGGCGGTTTCATGATCGCGGCGCTGGCGGATTTTGTGGTGGCATCGGCGTCGGCGTCGTTTGCGCTGCCGGAAATCGATTTGGGCTCGCCGCCGCTGGCGGGCTTGGCCATACTCGCGCCGCAGTTTGGCGGTGCGCTGGCTTATGATCTGGTGCAAACCGCGCGCAAACTCGGCGCGGCGGAAGCGACGCAGCGTGGTCTCGTGCGTGCGGTTGTGCCAGCAAGCGAAGTCGTGTCGCGTGGTGAGCAACTCGCGCGTGAGTTGATGGCGAAGAACGCACGCGCATTCGCACGTAGCAAGCGCTGGATGCGCGAGCCCATGCGCGCAGCGCTGGAGCTGGCCGAGCATGAAATGGTGGTGTATCGCGCGCAGGGAGGCGATTGATACGATGCATTACGAACTGCCCCCCGAACTGACGCAAATGCGCGAAGCGCTGCGCAAATTCGTCAAAGCCGAACTTGAACCGCTGGAAAACCAGGTCGATAAAACCGGCGAACTGCCGCCGCATCTGCTGCCGTTGATGGGCAAGCTGGGCTACCTGTCGATGCGTTTGCCGGTGGAAGTGGGCGGCGCCGGTATGGGTTTGTTTCCCTACTGTTTGATGCTCGAAGAATTCAGCCGCTCGCATCGTATTTTTGGCTTGATCGCCAGTGGTGGCGGGGGCCTCACGCCGATTGCGATTTCGCGTCACGGCAGCGATGAACAGAAAAACAAATACCTGAGCGGATTGATGAACGGCACCGTGCGCACTGCGTTTGCACTGACCGAACCTGCGGGCGGCTCGGACAATGCCGCGATGACCACGCGCGCGGAAAAGACCGCCGATGGCTGGGTGCTCAATGGTCGCAAACATTACATCAACGGCGCGCACGAGGCCGACTTCATTGTGGTGATTGCGATTACCGATCCGGTGAAGCGCACGCGCGGCGGTGTCACTGCGTTTCTGGTGGATCGCGGCACCCCCGGCTTTAACATCACGCGCGTCGATACCACCATGGGTTCGGACGTGATCAAGCTCGCCGAAATTGAATTCGCCGATTGCAAACTGCCCGATGGCGCGGTGCTGGGCCAGCCGGGGCAGGGCTTCGATCTCGCGAAAGAGTCGCTGCGCGACGGGCGCATGGCGGTGTCGTGTTCTTGTATCGGCACCGCCGACCGGCTGCTGGAAATGTCCGCGGCGCACGCGAAGGCGCGCATCACCTTCGGCAAACCACTGGCCGAGCGACAGGCGATTCAGTGGATGTTGGCGGATTCGGAGGTTGATATCGCAGCAGGGCGCGCGATGGTCTACGAAACGCTGCGGCAGATTGACGTGGGCAAAAATGTGGGCACGGCAGCGAGTGTTTGCAAATTGTATTGTTCCGAGATGGTAGGGCGTGTAGCCGACCGAGCAGTGCAAATTCACGGCGGCATGGGGATCGTGCAGGGCTATCCGATCGAACGCATGTATCGCGACGTTCGGCATTACCGCATCGGCGAAGGCTCGTCGGAAATACAGCGCATGCTGATTGCGCGCGATGTGTTAAAACGCGCGCCATGAACCTCGCCGATACGCGCATCGTCGGCATCGGCGAGAGCCGCGTCGGTAAAGTGCCCGAGCGCAGCGTGCTGCAACTGCAAAGCGATG
This sequence comes from Betaproteobacteria bacterium, assembly GCA_043741415.1. Taxonomy (GTDB): domain Bacteria; phylum Pseudomonadota; class Gammaproteobacteria; order Burkholderiales; family SG8-41; genus UBA5216. Next base: position 2,669 of record JAYUAH010000190.1, on the reverse strand, counting down.
CTACGCAAGCGGCCTTGAGCGATGCCGGTTTGACTTTGAAAGATATCGACGGGCTGATCACGACACCGATACGCGTGGAGCCGTGGAACATGCCGTGCGGCGTGGTGGCGAGTTATCTCGGCGTGCAGCCGGCTTATCTGTCGACACTCGATCTCGCGGGCGCGTCGGGCGCGGCGATGATCCACCATGCCGCGATGGCAATCGCCTCAGGCCAGTGCAACACCGTGCTGTGCGTGGCGGGGCAGAACCTGCTCACCAACAAAACACGTGCGTCTGCGGTGCAAACCATGGCCGAGTCGGGCGCGGCGCATGCGCAGTTTGAGGTGCCGTACGGGCCGCTGGTGGCGTCGAACTACGCGCTGATCGCGCAGCGGCACATGCATGAGTACGGCACCACGGCGGAGCAGATGGCCGAAGTGGCGGTGACTATGCGCAGTCACGCGTTGCTCAATCCCAACGCGCATATGACCAAACCCATCACCGTGCGCGAGGTGCTGGATTCGCCGATGATCACCTCACCGCTAAAACGTTTTGACTGCGCGCTGGTGTCGGATGGTGCTGCGGCAGCCATCGTGACGAGTGCGGATCGTGCGCGCGATCTGAAACAAAAGCCGGTGCGTGTATTGGGGCAGGGCTATGGCTTGAGTCACAGCTATGTGGGCGAGGCGATGAATCTGCCGGTGAGCGGTGCGGTGGAGTCCGGCAAAAAAGCATTTTCGATGGCAGGTGTGACGCACGCCGACATCGATGTGGCTGAACTTTATGATTGCTTCACCATCACGGTAATCGTTGAACTTGAAGACCTGGGCTTTTGCAAAAAAGGCGAAGGCGGATCGTTCGTGCAGGGCGGGCGCATCGCCCTCGGCGGTGCGTTGCCGGTAACCACGCACGGCGGCTTGTTATCCGCATGTCATCCCGGACTCGGCGGCGGTTTTTTTCATGTGCTGGAAGGTGTGCGCCAAGTGCGCGGTGCGGCCGGTGCGCGGCAGGTGCCGGACGCCCAAGTGGTGTTGGTGCATGGCAATGGCGGCTCGGTGGCGATCCATTGCACGCTGATTTTGAGTTTATAAAATATTTTTTAAAATCAAATACTTACCTAAATGACCGCGACGTTGATTTTCCCACGCCCTTTGCCCTCGCCGAATGCGCTGACCGAGCCGTACTGGCAGGCTGCTCAGCAGCGGCAACTGAAGTTGCCGCGCTGCGAGTCGTGCGCGAGTTTTCATTTTTATCCGCGCAGCACTTGCCCGTTTTGCGGCTCGGCTCAACTTGCCTGGCATAATGTCAGCGGCAAGGGCGAGGTCTACAGTTACACCGTGGTGCGTCGCGCGCCGAGCAAGGGGTTCGAGGCGCTGGTGCCGTATGTGGTGGCAGTGGTGGCGCTAGCCGAAGGGCCGCATTTGATGACGCGGCTCACACAAGTCAAACCCGATGATGTGAAAATCGGTTTGCGTGTGACCGTTGAATTTGAAAAGCAGGATGAAGAGACTACGCTGCCGGTGTTTCGTCCGGCAGACGCATCGTAACCATGAGAATCGTATTTTGCAGTGCGTTGCTGTTGCTGAACGTGGCCAACGCGCAGATGTATCCGACCAAACCGGTACGCGTAGTCGTGCCCTACGCACCCGCCGGCGTGGCCGACATCCTTGGTCGCGTGATTGCTGAAAAACTCGGCCAGCGCCTCAGCCAAAACGTGGTGGTGTTCAACCGCGAAGGCGGCGGCTCGACGGTAGGCGCGGATCTCGTCGCCAAGTCGACGCCCGATGGTTATACATTGCTGATCGCGTCCACCGCCTTGACCATGAATGCCGCGGTCAGCCGCAAAATGCCGTATGACGTGCAGCGTGATCTCGCGCCGCTGTCACTGGTGTTCGAGCAGCCGGGGGTGCTGGTGGTGCATCCGTCGGTGGCGGCGAATTCAGTGCAAGAGTTGATTGCATTTGCGCGCGCGAATCCCGGCAAGCTGCGCTATGGTTCGTCGGGCGTAGGCAGCGTGATCAATCTGGTGACTGAATTGTTCAAGCATCAGGCCAAGGTCGATCTTACGCACGTGCCGTACAAGGGTGTGGCGCCGGCGATGGTCGATCTGGTCGGCGGGCAAATCGAGCTGGTGGTGTCGGGCATCACCAACGCCGTGCCGCTGGTGAAAAGCGGCAAGTTGAAAGCGCTGGGCATTACCAGCCGCAAGCGCTCGGCGGTGTTGCCCGAGGTGCGACCCATCGTCGAACAGGGCTTGCCGGATTTCGAAACGTCGACTTGGTACGGCTTGTTTGCGCCAGCAGCCACGCCGCAAAACATACTCGTGCGGCTCAATAGCGAACTGGTCAACATCGTCGGCACGATGGAGGTGCGCGACCGTTTCGCCCATCAGGGCGGCGAAGCGCGTGCCACCACGCGCGAGGCATTTGGCACGCTGATCGCGCGTGATTTGCGCACCTGGCAAACCGTGGTGGCTGCCGCGGGCTTGCGCGCCGAGTAAGTCCGGCTTGCCGAGCACAATTCTGTTAAGGTACTGCTCTTTCGGTCTGTCGTGTTCGAATGTCTTCTATTACCCCGCGTGTGCCGCTGATTGATTGGTCTAAAGGCTTCGACCGGCACTGGTGCGGCGACAGTGCCGCCATGACGCACTGGTATAACGCCATGTCGTTTTTGTTTCCTTATGGCGAAAA
>JAYUAH010000189.1:0-2257 GCA_043741415.1 Betaproteobacteria bacterium | reverse complement strand
TCGCGTTTTGGTGTGCCTTCGCGTTTAACGTTTCAGTTCGCTTGGCCGCTTACTGATATTATCGAATCGGGGCGAATTTTTAGAGGTGCCCTTATATGTGTCCACCACATGACAATATGTAAAGTGAATTCATGATTCATCTGTACCATTGCCATGATGCGGATTACTCAGGTGAGTCTCGCCGCACGGGGCGCCGGCCCCGTTACCGGCCAAACTTGCCAGGTGGTTTACCCCAAACCACTGTAAAGTGAAAACATGATGCAAATGCATCATAGATGTACGACTTTAGGCACTGTTAAGCTCCACCTGCCTACAAGTTATCGGTACGGATATCCTCAATAGCAGTTACTTCGCCCATTGCGCCTCACTGAAATTCATGAAGCAAATGCATCACGCCGTGACGTCGCATAATCATGTTTGATTTACACGCCGTCAATCAGATGATACTGGCGCTGTACCGCGAAGGGCGTGATATTCCGTTGCGCGGTTATCAGGATTGGGCGCTGGATCAGCTTCGCAGCCTGATTCCATTCGACTCGGCATGGTGGGGCAATGCGGCGGCCGAGCCGATGAAAATTCACTGGATTCATCTGCACAACTGCGATGATTCGATTCTGGAAGCGTATACGCCGTATATGTCGCAGGATTTTTTTCGCGCGGAGCTGATGGCGCGGCCCGGCGAAACCATCAACATGGCGGACCTCACCACGCGTGAGGATTTTGTGCGCACCGAGCTCTATCGGGTCGTCGGTTCGCGCTATCACATCGAGTGGTCGCTGGGCACGCTGCTGGTTGATCCGGCATCGTCGCTGCACGAATTTCTCACGCTGTGGCGCCACGATGGCGCGAACCCTTTCAATGACGATGAGCGCCAGATCAAACAATTGCTGATGCCGCATTTGGCCGAGGCGTTTCGCGGCGTGCGTTTGCGGCATTTCCTGCGCGGCTTCGACACGCGCGGCAAGGCATGGGCGCTGGCCGATGATCACGGCTACATCCGCGAGGCCTTGTCATCGTTTCGGTCGATCCTGCAGGATCATTGGCGCAAGTGGCGAGGCAACCTGCTGCCCGACACGCTGGCTCAGTGCGTGGCCGACGGGCGGGCCTATGAATCAAAATCACTGCGCATCGAGCTGGTGCCGGCGGAGAATCCGCGTTTTCTGCAGGTGCGGCCCAAAAGTATTATGGATAAATTGACGCCGCGCGAGAGCGAAATTATCAAACGTTATGCCGCCGGCGAAACCTATTCGCAAATCGCGCGCGCGCTGAAATTGTCGCCCGCGACGGTACGCAATCACATCGCGCATTGTTTTACCAAGCTGGACGTGAAGAATAAGGGGCAGTTGGCGGGTTTGCTGGCAAGCAAGGAATTGTCGAATCCGCCGGTGGTTTGAAATCCGCTAATTTTTTCGGTCTTTGCAAGCGCCGCGCAGCTTCCCTACAATGGCTGCATTGACCATCGCCGTGACGCCACAGCGCTAAACATGCAAGCCTGCTACATCGTTGATTCAGCCAACGCCCCGTGGAAGCACAGCAGCTCCGAGGGCGTTACGTTCGCCTGCCAGGTGCTGCTGTCGGGTGACGACGGCGGACCGGAAGCGATGCGTTTTCGCTTTGACGATTGCCCCTCGGTGTACGCGCACATGCATTTGACCGCGCAGTTTCAACTGCTGCTCCATGGCGCGATGGATTTTCCGCGCGGCGTTAAACATCTGGAAGCGCCGGCTATTCATTACACCGATCACAATATGCCGTACGGGCCGTTCGCGGTTTCAAAAAGTCACGATATGCTGGTGCTCCATCCGCGGGCCGGCGGCATTATTTCAATGGCGAATCACAACGCGCGGCGACAAATCAATTTGAGTGGACGGCTTTACGCAGCACTCGCTGCGGACACGCCGTGGCGGCCGTTGCCCGGTGTGGAAGGGGCCACGTTCAAATTTTTGATGCCGCCTGATGTGGGTCCGGCGGCGGTGGTCACGCAGGTGCCCGCGCATGCGGCGCTGGCGATGCCCGCGCCCGAATTCGGCCGCTATGAAGTGGTGCTCGCAGGTTCCGTCATCATGGGTGGACAAGAAATCGCTCCGCCCGGATTTCGTTACGTGCGCGGCACGGACGTGGCAGAATCATTGATCAGCGGCGCGCAAGGTGCTACGGTGGCGTTTCTGACGTTTGATCAAGCCGCACTCGAAGGTGGTTTAACCGGCGAGGGCCTTGCCCTCGAGGCGGCTGAAGCGATGGCGCGCGCCATTTAGCG
>JAYUAH010000188.1:0-2257 GCA_043741415.1 Betaproteobacteria bacterium | reverse complement strand
GCCTTGCGCCACACCAAGTTGAAGCGCGTGGTGTTGGGCATCAACGCGGGTGCGTTGCCGTTGGCCGATTGCAGCACCGCGTGGCAGGGCATGAGCGTGAGTAGCGCCGAGTTGCTGTTGTCGACGAACACCTTGAACAACGCGATTCAAACCGTGGCCGAGCAACGGCGCGCGCGCCCCAGTCACACGCGCGAAGGACGCTACCTGTATACGCGCGACGTGCCGGGTGCGGCACAGCGTTTTCGCGTTTATTTTCAGCGCGATCCCAAAGAACAAACGCACTGCACCGCGCAGCAGCTTGCGCAGCCGGCTGTGATCAGTGCTGCCGCCCCATCGATCCAGCCCACCCCCAACGTCGATCTGTCGGGCTTGCGCGAGACGATCCGCAAGGCGCGCGCGCATGGCACTGAACTCGCCATCGTGATTTACCCGCGACATGCGCTGGCCATGGAACTGGAGATTGCCTGCGGCGACGAGCGTGCGCGCTGGCGCAATATCGCTGCCATCGCACAGGCCGTGGCTGAGGCGGCGCCTGACGGTGGTGCTGCGGTGTGGGTGTTCGACGGCTACGACGCGCTGCGCGGCGAGCGCGTGGTGGGCGCTGAGCCCCAGTATTGGCAGGATCCGGAGCACTTCAACCACGAGCTGGGTGCGCGTATGCTGGCCACGATTTACGGGCGCGAGCAGGGCTTCGGCGCACGCGCTACAGTGGGCACGCTCGATGCGATGTACACGCAAGTGCTGGCGCAGCGCGCGCAGTTTGTTGCAAACAACCCGTGGTTTTACGACGATCTGCGAGCGCTCGCCGCACCCGTGCCCGCGGTTCGATAAAATACACTACTTGCGAACTGCGAAACGAACTGTGAAACGAAGTGATGGAGCCGGTAATGAACGATATGGACGACAAACTAAAAAAACGCATTTACATGTTCTACGCCGCCGGCGCGGTGAACCTGCTGATCGGCGTCTACGTACTTTTTTTTGGACGCAGCTTTTTACCCGAAGACAAAATCACGCTGCTGATTTTGTTTTTTCTGGGATTCGCCGCGGTGGATTTTGTGATGCCGTTGATGATTAAAAAGAAATGGGCGGCGGATCAAGCGAAACTTGAAGAACAGCGGCGCGCGCTGGGTTCGAAGTCTCCGCCGTAAGCCTGACGCCCGCGTGCTTAACGAATTCAGCCTGATCCAAAAGTATTTTACGCATCGCACGCGTCACACGCTGCTCGGCGTAGGCGACGATGCCGCGCTGATACGCGTGCGCGCGGGCCATGTGCTGGCGATCTCGGCCGACATGCTAGTCGAAGGCCGGCATTTTTTTAAAGGCGCCGATCCCGAAGCACTCGGACACAAAACGCTGGCGGTGAATTTGTCCGATCTGGCGGCGATGGGCGCTACGCCACGCTGGGCCACGCTGGCGCTCGCGCTGCCGCGCGCCGACGCAAAATGGCTCGCGGCGTTCTCACGCGGCTTCATGCGCCTAGCGCGCACACATGATGTCGATCTCATCGGCGGCGACACCACGCGCGGGCCGCTCAATCTGTGCGTGCAAATCATGGGCGAAGTGCCGGCGCACAAAGCACTGCGGCGCGATGGCGCGCGCGTTGGTGATGACATTTGGGTATCCGGCACACTGGGTGATGCCGCGCTGGCAGTGGCTGCATGCAATAAAGAAATAATCGTTAAAAAACAAATACTTACGATAATATCGCAACGACTCGATAAACCCGTGCCCCGCGTGGCGCTAGGTACCGCGCTGCGCGGCATTGCGCATAGCGCGATTGATATTTCCGATGGCTTGTTGAGCGACCTCGGACATATCTGCGAACGCTCCAAAGTATCGGCGGTGATTGAGCTGGATGCGTTGCCGCAGTCGGCGCACGTGCGCGCGCTTGCGGATCATCCGGTCGCGTGGCGCGCGTTGTTGGCCGGCGGCGACGACTATGAACTGTGTTTCACCGCGCCGCGTGCGAGACGTACGGCGGTGCTGAGAGCCGGTGTGCGTGCGCGCGTGGCGGTGACGCGCGTCGGGCGCATTATCCTTGCACCGGCGGGCGCGGTGGGGGTTGCAGTGATCGACTGCGATGGTTTGCCGCTGCAAGTGACGCAACGAGGCTTTGATCATTTTGGCTGACGCTATTACTCGCGCGCCAATTCAGCCAACATCGCGGCCCAGCCTGCGCTTTGTTTACGCGCATCCGGCGCACTGGATCGCATTCGCCGGCGGCGTAGGGCTTGCGCCGTTTGCGCCGGGCACG
>JAYUAH010000187.1:0-5438 GCA_043741415.1 Betaproteobacteria bacterium | reverse complement strand
CGCCGCGGGTGACGCACTGTTCGGCGCGGACGCCGCCATCACGCGCTGCTATTTGCCGTACGATTACCCCAGCGCCGTGGCACGCTTTCTCGATCATTTCCGGCCCCGTGTGGGCGTGTTGATGGAAACCGAAATGTGGCCGAATCTGGTACGCGAATGTCATGCGCGCGCGACACCCTTGTATCTGGTGAACGCGCGGCTGTCCGAAAAATCGTTTGCGCGCTACCAACGGGCGGGCCGGCTCACCACCGACACTGTGCGCGCGTTGAGCGCGATCGCCGCGCAAACCGAGCAGGATGCGCAGCGCTTCCAGGCACTGGGCGCCGACAAGGTGACCGTCACCGGCAATCTCAAGTTCGATGTCGCGCCGCCACTGATGCAGTTAGCGCGCGGCGTGCAATGGCGCGAGCAATTCGGCGCGCGCCGCGTGCTGCTCGCCGCCAGCACTCGAGAGGGAGAGGAATTATTGTTTATAAACAATAAGTTACATGAAATTCCCCATACACTGCTGGTGCTCGTGCCGCGCCATCCGCAACGCTTTGATGAAGTGGCCGCGTTGCTCGAACACCATCACATTCGCTATCAGCGGCGCAGCGCGAACGAGCCGGTGAGCGATACAACGCAGGTGCTGCTCGGCGACAGCATGGGCGAATTGATCGCGTATTACGCCGCCTGCGACGTCGCTTTCATCGGCGGCAGTTTGCTGCCGTTTGGCGGGCAAAATCTGATTGAAGCCTGCGCGGTGGGTAAGCCGGTGCTGATCGGGCCGCACACTTACAATTTTGCGCAAGCGTCCGAGCGCGCGGTGACGGCCGGTGCTGCGCTGCGCGTGATGGATGCCGCCGATTTATTGCGCAAAGCTACGGCCTTGCTGGATAACCCCAAGGCAATGCACCGCATGAGCGCCGCCGCGCTGGCCTTCAGCAACGAACACCGTGGCGCCACGCAAAGACTGCTTGAGGTAATTCGCTTCTAGCGCAGGCTAGGTTACGGCGGCTACTGGCCGCGTTGGAGCCAGGCGTTTACCGCAACCACATCCGGTTCGGCCAGCCGGCCCACCGCCGCCTTGAGCTTCAAGGTGGACATGATGTAGTTGTATTTGGCTTGCGCCAGATCACGCCGCGCCGAGAACAGTTGCTGCTGCGCGTTCAACACATCCACTTGCGTGCGCACGCCGACTTCGCGCCCCAGCCGCGTGGAATCGAGCGAGCTTTGCGATGAAATGAGCGCGGCCTCCAGTGCTTGCACTTGCGCCACACCGCTGGTCACGCCGGTGTAGTTCTGGCGCGCCACCAGCTCGGCGGTGCGGCGCGCGTTTTCGAGATCCTGCCGCGCTTTTTCTTCGTTGGCGATGGCTTCGCGCACGCGCGAATTCACCACGCCGCCCTGATACAAGGGTAGCGCTAACTGCAGGCCGACGTTGGAGCCGCGAATGTCGGTGCCGGGGCCGCCCAGCGTGCCCACACCCGAACCACTGGCGCTCCATCCGGCAAACGCATCCAGTGTCGGATGATGCGCACCGCGATTGCGCGACACTTCCTGCTGGGCCAGAGTCAGGTTCGCTTCCGCCGCGCGCACCTGCGGACTGGCGCTGCGCGCTTCTTCGATCCATTTTTCCTGCACCGCGGGCTCCGGCATCACCAATTGCAACCCGGGCCCAAGCGGCGCCAGCACCGGTGTGGCTTTGCCGATCAACAGTTCAAGCGTGCGCTGTTTGACTTCAAGGTCGCTCTTGGCGGTGATTTCCTGCGACACCGCCAGGTCATAGCGCGCCTGCGCATCGTGGGTGTCGGTGATGGTGGCCGTGCCCACCTGAAAACTGATTTTTGCCTGGGTGAGTTGCTCGGCAATGGCAGTTTTTTGCGCGCCGGCAAACGCCACGTTGTCGCGCGCCAGCAGCACATCGACATAGGCTTGCGCCACGCGTGTGACCAGATCCTGCGTCGTCTGCGACAACACCGCATCGGCCGCATCGAGTTGGGTCTTGCCCTGTTCGTAAGCAACGATGTTTTGCCGGCGATAAATCGGCTGCGACAACGACAATGACAGCGTATTGGAGTTGAATTTGCCGATGCTGTTTTGATTGTAGAAGGCCGGGCTGCGAAAGCTGATGCTGCGGTCGTTGTACTGCGTCGACGCGTTCATCGACAGCGACGGCAACAAGCCGCTGCGGCCCTGCGGCAGTTTTTCCTGCGTGGCGGCCCACGCCGCGCGCGCCGACGCGTACACCACGTCGGCGTTTTGCGCCTGCTTGTAGACCTCCAGCAAATCCGCGCTGCGTGCGGTGACGCTGGCGCCGAGCGCGATGACCGAGACTGCTGCCAGTGCAAGCGCCGTCGCGTTTCGCATAGTATTCAGAATGAAAATTGCGCGCGCTGTGGCGCGTTGCGCAGCGCGGGTATGCAGGTTTCAAACAGGCTGGCGGTGTCCCACGCGCCGGGCGCCGCACAGGTGATGAGCCGTGCTTCCATGGCCGGCGCTACGCCAACTACGGCGAACAGCCGCCCGCCCGCGCTTAAACTGTGTTGAAAAGACTCGGCCAGTACCGGCACCGAGCCGGTGAGCACGATCACATCGTAGGGGCCGTGCTTGTCCCAACCGCGTGCCGCGTCACCGCTTTCGAGGGTGACGTTATTGAGGCCGTGTTGCACCAGCCGCTCGCCTGCGAGGTGCACAAACGCATCGACGATATCCACGCTGTACACATGCGCGCCCTGGCTTGCGAGCAGCGCGGTCAGGTAACCGCTGCCGGTGCCGATTTCGAGTATGCGATCCAGCGGCTTGATCGCCAGTTCCTGCAAAATGCGCGCTTCGAGTTTGGGCGAGAGCATTTTTTCGCCCAGCCCGATGGGGATTTCCAGATCGGCAAAGGCGAGTTCCTGGTGCGCCGGAGGCACGAATTCTTCGCGCTTCACCTGGTGTAGTAGATCCAGCACCTTGGTGTCGAGTACATCCCACGGGCGGATTTGCTGCTCCACCATATGGAAGCGGGCGCGTTCCAGACGTTCCAAGGCGATGCTCATGTTCGACCTATAATAATCTACGTAATACCTTATAAACAAAAGCCAAACCACGCAGGCGAGAAAACCTGAAAAAAGCCTGATAGGTGTTGCAATTATCCCACATTTCCATTAGCTTAGACGCCACACGTTAGGGGTCCCCGGCAGTATGTCACGGGGTGAGAAAGACCCTCTGAACCTGATGCGGGTAATGCCGCCGTAGGGAAGCGTGGTGCGGTAGTCAACTGCTCGCGCCATTGCTCCCTTCACATTTTGTTAAGGAGCAATCATGAACGATCCCCGTCCCCAATTTGTAAACACCGCTGCGCACGTCGACGAAGCCGCGGTGAAATCGCTGCCCAACTCGCGCAAAGTTTACATCGAAGGTTCGCGCCCGGATATTCAAGTGCCAATGCGCGAGATTTCGCAGTCGGACACGCCGGCTTCGATGGGTCATGAAAAAAACCCGCCGATTTTTGTGTATGACACCTCCGGTCCGTACACCGACCACACGGTAAAAATCGATATTCGCTCGGGCTTGGCCCCGCTGCGGCAACAGTGGATCGAAGAACGCAACGACACCGAAGTGATGAGCGGCCCCAGCTCGCAATACGGCAAAGAACGCCTGGCCGATCCCAAGCTCGCCAGCCTGCGCTTCAATTTGCACCGCCAGCCGCGCCGCGCCAAAGCCGGCATGAACGTGTCGCAAATGCACTACGCGCGCCGCGGCATCATCACGCCGGAGATGGAATACATCGCCATCCGCGAAAATCAAAAATGCGAAGGCCTGATTGAGTTGCTCACCAAACAACATCCGGGCCACAACTTTGGCGCGTCGATTCCGAAAGCGATCACGCCGGAATTCGTGCGCGATGAAGTGGCACGCGGCCGCGCGATTATTCCGATGAACATCAATCACCCGGAAATCGAGCCGATGATTATCGGGCGTAATTTCCTGGTAAAAATAAACGCCAACATCGGCAACTCGGCGCTGTCCTCCGGCATTCAGGAAGAAGTCGAAAAAATGACCTGGTCGATTCGCTGGGGCGGCGACACCGTAATGGATTTGTCCACCGGCAAGCACATCCACGAAACCCGCGAATGGATCATGCGCAACTCGCCGGTGCCCATCGGCACGGTGCCGATCTACCAGGCGCTGGAGAAAGTCGGCGGCGTGGCCGAGGACCTCAGCTGGGAAATCTTCCGCGACACGCTGGTCGAGCAGGCCGAACAGGGCGTGGACTACTTCACCATCCACGCGGGCGTGCGCCTAGCCTATGTACCTTTGACCGCCAACCGCCTGACGGGCATCGTCTCGCGCGGCGGCTCCATCATGGCCAAGTGGTGTTTGTCGCACCACAAGGAAAGCTTTTTGTACGAACGCTTTGACGAAATCTGCGAGATCATGAAAGCTTACGACGTGTGCTTCTCGCTCGGCGACGGCCTGCGCCCCGGCTCGATTGCCGATGCGAATGACGAAGCACAGTTTGCCGAGTTGCACACGCTGGGTGAGCTGACGCAAATCGCCTGGAAGCACGAGGTGCAGGTGATGATTGAAGGGCCCGGCCGTGGGCCGTTGCAACTGGTGAAAGAAAACGTCGAGAAGCAATTGGAAGCCTGCTTTGAAGCGCCGTTCTACACGCTGGGCCCCTTGATTACCGACATCTCACCCGGCTATGACCATATCTCGTCGGCCATGGGCGCAGCCAACATCGGCTGGTATGGCACGGCGATGTTGTGCTACGTCACACCGAAAGAACACCTCGGCTTGCCGAATCGCGACGACGTGAAGCAGGGCCTGATTGCTTACAAGATTGCCGCGCATGCCGGTGACCTGGCCAAGGGCTACCCTGGCGCGCAAATGTGGGACAACGCGGTGTCGAAAGCGCGCTTTGAGTTCCGCTGGGAAGACCAGTTCCGCCTGGCGATTGACCCCGATACGGCGATGGCCTACCACGACGAAACGCTGCCGAAAGAAAACGCCAAGGTGGCGCATTTCTGCTCGATGTGCGGGCCAAAGTTTTGCTCCATGAAAATCTCGCAGGAGGTGCGCGAGTTTGCGCGGCTGAACCCCGAAACCACCACTTTGGCCAAGCCCGGCGTGATCTCGATCAAGCAAATTCCAACCGCAGTTGAGGCAAGCTTTGAAGAAAAGGCCGATGAGTTTCGCAAGGGCGGGAACGAAATTTATTCTTGATGATGTCATCCCGGACTTGATCCGGGATCCATGGCTCCGCATTCGGGCTCATGGATTGCGGGTCAAGCCCGCAATGACAGTCAGAAAACCAAAACAAATCCAGTAGATCCATGACATCCCTCCACATCGGCATAGCAGGCGCCGGCCTGGCTGGTCGCGCGCTGGCGTGGCGGCTGGCGCGTGCGGGTTGCCGTGTGAGTTTGTTCGATGCACGTCAGCGAGGTGATCTGAATACCGCATCA